>NZ_BRCD01000010.1:0-118007 GCF_023707945.1 Sporosarcina sp. NCCP-2331 | reverse complement strand
GTACTTCCACACAGAGAGAGGCCGCCTTGTACTTCGAAAAGTAATCACAGTACATAGCAACCGATGCTAAATCAAGCGCCGCAATTGGTAGTTTTTCCATGAGCGGAACAATTCGCTTATATTCCTTCTTTGCATCTTTACTTAACCAGGAAGGAGGTGAGAGAGAAATTTTCTCAAATTCACGAAGAGTTTCTTCTTCTTTCTTTCGCTGTTCAATTTCTTCTTTTCCGATTTTCCCAGTAGAAGCGCCGGATAATTTTCTTGGTCTAGCCATTCCCTCACCCCTTTCCTAATTTAGTAAAGTAGTTTCTGGCAAATTTCTTAAAGAAGACTCCCCGCCGGTCTATCAGGAGCCGCACAGTAGGGTTAGAACGAGCCGGGGGGACTCTTTCTATACTTTGTTACGTCTTTTGCAGTCTTCCGTTTGTGGCACGTATCACACAAGCTCTGCAGGTTGTCTAACTCTAATCGTTTATCCCAATCCACAAGAGTGGGAATGATATGGTCAACCATCTCTGCAGGTTTATATACATTCGTCTGTAAGCAGTGTTGACATAACCACTCGTCGCGCATTAGCGCTACCTTGCGAGTGTTACGCCATGCCCCCGTCTTGTAAAAGGCTACATAAGCTGGATTGTCTCTTTGTCTTGCCTTGTCATAGCTTTGATTGACTGTCTGGGTGTGACGCTCACAGTAAGTATCCGTGAACGGTATCAGTAGACGACAAGACGGATGACGACACTGACGCATAGGAGCCACTGGATCACCTCATAACAATAGCGCCTGACAATGATAGCCAGACGCCTTGTGGTTGCTCGTAAGCCTGAGCAGGCAGATGCTGGATCAAACCTTCCTTTGCTGTAGTAATCGGCCGATGAATAGGATTGGTAACGTAACGAACACTGTCAGGACTGTACCGATGAGTATTAACATTGACGCCATACCATCACCACCTCTACATAATAAAAGCACCTACCCGAATGGATAGATGCTAAGAGTATTGTTCTTTCAGTTGATTCATCTTTGGTTCTAACTGTTGCGTCAGCCGATTGATTTGCTTCTCAATATCATCAATTGCTTGAATGTATTCTTCATCGGTGATTTCATTAGCCGCAAATTGTTGAGCCGGAATATTTTTTGTTTCCCGGAATTCTCGAATTTGTTTTTGCAACTTCCGACATTCAGGATCTGTCACGAAAGCAATATATTTTTCTTTGCAATGCGGACAAATAAAATATGTTTCTTTAATAGAAATACCATGATTTTTTGTTTTCGGTTTGATTGTAAATTCTTTCTGGCAATTATCACAGGAAACATCTTGCATCGACATTACTCCTTCCGATAATAATTATTCGTGAAATCAATTATATATTGTTTCATTTGTTCTTCAGTGATCTTTCCTGCAGCGTGTGCTTCTTCGCATTCTTTAACCAGAGCAACTAAATCAGATTCAGGTGATCTACCTTTCACACTTTTGACTGCTTTGTACCCTAAGTAAACAGCTGGCGTCCACACGGCAGCAGTCGTTTTAAGTCCAGCCTTCTGCATCGCCTTGCCAGTCTGTTGTAACTTTTCGCCAGTAGCTGTAGTCTTACTTGCCACTCCGCCCCAGAATTCAGATTTCTTATTCATCTTTTCAAGTTTGGCGATTTCTTTTTCAGTCTTTTTTAATTCTTTTGGAGTAAGACTTCCACTGTTTAAAAGCGTGGTCAGCCTTTCAATTTCTATATTTCTTTGATTGATTGCTTCCATAACTTTACTATCCATGATATATCCCCTCCTACTGCCAGTATATCCAAATGGTCAGTAAAAGAAAACCACCCACACGTTGTACATAGGACACTATACTGCCGTGGCTATCGTGTGGGTGCAAAGGATAAGAGGGAAATATAAAGAACCGGCTAACTGTCAGTTCTTTATACTCTTACTATAAATGAGATTTTCAATGGGTTCTATAATTTAATTTCACCTAAAGTTAACGTGAACTTTTGTTATACTAAGTCCTGATTATTTGTTTTGTAAGTTATATGCATAGTCAATCATTTTCATAATTTGTGCATGTTTGTTGTAGATATAGTTTGGACTTTTATCTAAGTCGAATGCAACGTCAAGTAGCGTCTTGCCTTCCACATACTTTCCAAACAGTATTTGATTATCAAGACCACTGAATGTGGCGATTAATTTTCTTGCTTCATAAAGATCATTCATTTTATGGGCAAGATCATATTCAGCAGCTTCAATAAACTCTTCTAATCTGGCTCCATTTGATTCAGCTGTCAACTTTACACCAGCTAGATCACCTTCAACCCATCGTTTCAATTCTCTTTGCGAACGATCCAGATTAAATTCCATATAAATTATTTCATCTTCTAGTTTTCTATAATCCTTTAACCATTCGTACAAATTTCCCACCTACCTTTATTATTGCATTACAGTTTGTTCGAAATGTGCATCACTTTAACTCTTTCAAATCCTCATCTGCGTACCAGCACTCAACCCATGTAAACTTTACCTTGCTCATTTTAACGCCGCATGGTGACGTCTCCTTTTCGACAACGATACCTTTTAACGGATAGTTTATTTGATTTTTATTAGACACCTTAACTCTTGTTCCCACCTGCATTTTTACCAACTCCTTATTGCACATCATCCGTCTACTGCGTATCAAAACATTCCAGTCTTTAAAAAATGCCGCGCTTGATAAAAAAACCGATGGAGAATATTATGGCCAATCATCTGTTTACTCATTGGTATGATTTCAAAGTTATATTTTGCTTTCAGGCTTTCCAATCGGCCTTTCAATGCTTTTGGATCGTATTTCGAACGATAATCACCTTTTGCAATTTTCTCGTCAAAATCAGGCTCTTCCACAAACAGAACAAAGCGGCTGCCCTGCGCTCGAATTAATTCATTGATAAATGCATGTTGGGTGTCTTTCTGCAGATTACCTGTAATTTCATCTACTCCATTTTTTCTCTCAACAAACGTATTTAGATATAAATCACGATGGATGCCTAATTCAACATTTGCCGGAATCATTGCAGAATAATCGCCATGATCTAATTTTTGAATTTTTACAGGAACCTTTTTCGCTTTTAAATATTCAAGGATATGCATGTTTACTTTTTCGCGACTGTCAATAACAATGGTCAACGTCTTCAAAATTGCTTCAATTTCTTTGTCGGTGTATTTGTAATGGATCAATTCATTTACTCCCTTCTTAAAACGTCACAGCGTTCGTTTTTGAGCTTCCTAGGCAGTTCATTGAATCAGCGCCAACATTCGACACAAAACGCCTAGAAACGCTCGTAAACTACTTATTTCGACTAGCCCATGATTTAGCTTGTTCGTAGAATTTAATTTTCATAGAATTTGATTCGTCATTTTCATATTGACGATAATCATCATACGGATCAGTCCAGCCATTACGAGCAAGAACAACCGTCCAATCATGCAGCAAAGACAATGATTCTTCATCAGCGCATAACCATTTATTCATTTTTTCGTTTGTCTGCCATCCACAGAAGAGATAGAGCGCCTTTTGAATTGTAATGTCTGCCGCTGCTGCACCCTCCCAACTTTTAAACCAATCATCAATTTGATTAAAAATTGGTTCCGCAGATTTTAATACATCTGGATGGATCAAGCTCGCATTATTTAGTGCAAGCCTGCCGTCTGATTCATCGCGATAAATTTCAGCGCCGGATTTCCAGATGAGTGAAAGGATTTTTAATATATTATTTGTCATCTTCATCATCCGGATAAAATATCCCTAAATTACCAATGTCTTTAGATAGCATAAAATCTTCTGCTCGACTGCGGAATTTATCTAAATGATGAAGTGATCGACAAATAGCATCGACTTCAAATTTTCTCATTTTTACATTTTGAGACATTTGTATTAATTTGAATAAATCTTTTCTAATTACCTTGGATAAATCGCCTATTTCTTTAAAAACCTCTTCCTTTTCCATCAAAATCACCTCGTTTTTTATAAAGGGGATAGTTTAAGGGGAGGTTTGAAACAACCCTCCAGCCTTACTGCCGCAAGGTTTCAACCTTGTTTTTTACCACTAGGGACACTTGCTCCAGAAACCTTTTCTATATATCTATTACTCATAAAGAATTACCTACTTGTTTATAAAACTATCCCTACTATCCCTACTATCCCTAAAGTTAGACAAAGAATCATAAAGAAAGTAAGTAATATAAGGGCTTAGGGCACTTCTGGCGGTTGAGTTCATTTTCATCTCAACCCTCCCTAAACTATCCCTAAACCCTCCCTTTAACCTCCAAACTTGAAAAAACCGTCATCGTTTTTGTCGAAAAGTCGAACTCCGACATAATAAATTGTTCCGCTTGTTTTTAATTTATTGAACTTTTTTCCCATCTCTCTCCCAAATTTCGTGCTGGACATCATATATTGCCCATTTTCAGATGCCCAACTTTTATATTCAGAGAAAAATTGTTTTGCTGGAACTCTAGCACTCGATCCTCTAACACAACAATCTTCAAGAAAACATTCAATGCTATCCATTTCGACACGATATTCTTGACGCTGCGCTTTAATAATTTCCGGTTCTTTCAAACCTTCCACTTTCCATTTTGCATATCCTTCGACAGCCCAATTAAGAATTGCAGTTAATTCACCTTTTAATTTATTCGTTAAATTATAATCAATTTTATTCTCTGGAATTTGGACGGTGAAAGGAATGATCGCCAATCGTCTCCATATACCATCGTCAGTACCGCGAATAATTGGTTTGTGGTTTGTTGCCATCCACAGTTTGAATTGAGGAATAAAGTCAAATTCGTTCTCGTATAAGAAACGAGCCGTTACTTTATCTCCACCGGTCAACTGTTTAACCAATCCTTCATCTAACCTAACGCCTTCGTTAGGCTCGGTAGTGGTCACTAATCTAGCGCCTGCCAATCTAGCTATATCACTGTTAGCACCGCCGGATTGTTGTTTGACCATGATTGTTTGCGGCTGTATATTCGTTGCATAACTACCAAACATTTCAGTGACAATATCCAAAAATACAGATTTACCGTTTCGGCCATTCCCGTATAAAATAAACATCATTTGTTCTTGTGTGCTGCCAGAGAGGGAATAACCCACGGCCTTTTGCATGTAATCTATCAGCTCTTTATTTCCATCAAATATCTGATCCAAAAATTCGAGCCATAACGAGCAGCCGATCTTATCGGTAAATTCCACACTGGAAATTTTCGTGAAATACTTTGATTTATCATGTTCCAGAAGGTTCGATTTTTCTAAATCTAAGTAACCGTTTCTGACGTTGAATAAATCCACCTCGCTGTCGAACTGCGATGGTTGAACAGCTGTTAAATGCTCGGTTTCTTTCAACATATTTGTTTTCCCTTTACTACTGCGAGTAGATTTCACATGTTGCTGAAAATTCTTTTTAACAACATCCTCATCTACATCTTCCGGAATGAAAAGAGCTTCGTTTTTCATTTTCGCGACAGTTTTATCTACCAATTTTTTGATCATTCCTTCTTGATCAATCTGCCATATCTTACCGTCATAGTAGTACCAATTTTTCCGTACATATGAATAACGGATGAAATCACCGTAAGCATCTTTGAAGCGCTGGGCATTTCCAGTATCGTCGAAACTGTAATATTTCCGTTCAACTTTCCTGGTGTTCCCTTCTAGTTCAAAAAAGTCATTTTCTCCTTTTTTCTTAGGTTCAGGATCAAAAGTATTCGTACAATCATTTATTGCTTTTCGTATTGTTTCATCACCATATGTGGAGGCATTTTGTTTTCTTTCCCATTTATCTCTCATAAGAGAAGAACGCCGGAAAATGCTGTCCATCATGGTGTAATCGCAATTTGTCCAGAAAGCCAAATCATTGGCGAATGCCATATCAGCTTCTGATTGAGAACTATAAAACTGTTCCCATCCACCATTTAAAAATATTTGAAAACGGCCGCCGATTTTACTTTTTAATGCAATATTTATTAGCTCATCTTCACTAAAGCTTGTACCATATGATTCGCTAACCGAATTTCGACTTTCTGGAACTTTCGGTTTGTGAAGGTATTTATTGTGGAGGTAATTGATTTTGTTATATTCATCTTCTTCCACACGCGAATAGGGACCAATTTGATTCCCCGTCATAACGAAAAATCGACCACTATCATACATTTCAATATTTCCGCGTCTGCGAGCGCCTTTCGGCAAATCACCTTTCGCGATAATGTGAAGGCCTGTCCCACTTACCGATATTTCACTATAGCTGCACATCATATCGATGAATTCAGAAACAATATTATTGTCGTGATCGTCGTTATGAAATCTTTCAATTTCTTCTTTTACATTGTCGATGTCAATACCGAAGTATGGAGCTTTAAAGAAGAAACCTAAACCATCTAAATTGAACTTTTCAACCGCTTCTATTGCTGTTTCGAAGTCTGACCAAGTGTTTTCATCATTACTCTTGGCTGGCGATCCATCATATGCACTCACTGGAATTTTCGTCATTTTTTCTTCGCGGGGCTGCAACTTGAAACAACACCACTGCTTTAATTCTTTTAATTCTTCAGGTATTGCTTCGTACAATTTATCCACCCCCTTTTTCTTGCAAATATATTTGTCATTTCAAATCAGCTTCTTTTACAAACACGCCATTGACCATTTTGCCTTTCCGGTCTTTGATTTCTTCGTAAGCAATGGCTGCACACTCTTCAATACTTGTCCCAAGCTGCATAGCCAGGATAGTGAGGACGACAAACGCGTCACCGATACCGTCCTTCAAATCTGCCGGCTTGTTTTTCAGTAGCGCGGTGGCAATCTCGCCTGTTTCTTCATGTAGCTTGATAAACTGATCGCGCGGGCTTGCTTCATCCAAACTTCGATAAATGGCCCAGTTGCGAATTTTATTTGTAGTTTGCTGCAGATCGGCAGCATTCATAAAATTAAAGGCTTCGGCTAGCGCATTCTGCTTATCTTCATAAGTTAAATCTTCATATTTTGTCATTTTATATCCCCCTATTGAACTTCGAATTTTTTATATCTATTTTCATTTTTCTTAGATTTCGTTTCGTGATTAGCGCACATAATGCAAACACTGTCTCGATGGCACACGCTGCCTATTTGCGCCTGTTGCTCATCGCCGCATATTTTGCAGTTGATCGTTTTAAAGGCTACCTGACGAGTAACGCCTTTGTCGTTAGTACGTTTCATGATTGGCCCTCCAATTCGATTAATTTATTAACATAGAAATTCGCCTTGTGAAGATCCTGCACGCCATTTTTTTGGTCATAACGGGTGATATATTTTAAAGCATTGATCCGGCAAAATCCTTTTAATTCAGCAGGATCAAATTTCATGCCGGCGAATTCAATCACGTCTATACCGCCTTTGTGGTAGTGGTTTGGTTTTTTGATTAAATCCTCACCCATATCCATCACCACATACTTTTCTGTTCGCCGTATAATTCGACAAGCATATCTTCTAATAATATATTTCCATCAGCATTACTAGTTCGTTCTACGAATTCTTCAAGTGTGATTTTCTTCTTTTTAATTTTCCGGCGAACCTCTACCCAATCTGTGGACGGCTGCCCGTACCATTCGTAAAATGTCGTCCACAGTTGAGAGTCCATAAATTCAACTAGTTCATACATGGCCTGTACCACTTTTGCCGTATTACCTTGTGCGCCTTTTTCCCAGATGCGCTGTTTAAAGACGGATTGTCCGAGAGTAAGGAAATTAAATTGAAAGACGAACGTGTTCATTTTGGCATTGACCGGCATTGCAGAGCGGGCTACTTGTGGCGTCTCTTTGTGGTCTAGTAAGCAATGGTAGCTCTCCATAGAATTCTCGATCCATGTTTTGACCATTTCCGGATCTTGCATTCTATCACTAGGCATTGTGTAACCATCACTCTTCAGTGCCCGATTACCGCCTGCTACTCGCATGTTTGCCGTACTGTAGGTTGCCAGATGGTCATAGACTTCCTTGCTCACATCCACAAACTCGAATTCTGCCATTTCTCCACGGAATATAGCCGGCACATGCCCCATGCGAATGATAGATAATGGACGTCGGATATTATCTATGTCTGATTTACCTAAATAACGGGCGGCGTTACGTGCTGCATGTAATCTGTCTGGATCACTGTATCTTGCAAGTTTGATGGTAAAAGTATCTCCATAATAAACAGGTAGGCCGTTTTTAATTTTGATGGTCATTATTCTTCCTCCTAATTTGTTTACTACTCCGCGGCTGCTGATCCTGTATGAACCGCAGGCCATCATATTCGATGACCGTGGGTTTATTATTTTTACGTTTAATCACCGTAACTGTGGGCGGCGGATTGATTATGATGGCGCCGTGGAGTCCTGGGATCATACGGATGCTCCTTTCTGATTCGCCTCTTCTTTACCTATATATTTCGCGCATTTAATCGCTAAATCGTATTGTTCCAGTAATTTGAATCCTTCATCCACCGGTAAGCTAGTAGATAACTGGTAGATTGATTTACGCATATCTTCGATACCTTTTTGAGCGCCAACACTTGCAGCAGCCTCTAGGAATTTACTTAAAGTGATTGTCATTCGGATTCTCCTTTCAGGGCTTGACGGGCTAATTCCCCATGATCTTGATTAATAAGGATAAGTGGTTCCCATTGATTTGTTGTATTCACGTTGTAATTTTCTTCGTCCGCATAAAACTCCAACGCATCCAGCAGACGAGCGTTTTCTAGTTTCAATAAATGAATTTCATTGCTTCTGTTGGAAAGTGCTGTGCCTTGCTCGTTATAAAGCTTACATAATTTCTCGGCGTGTTCGGCTTGTTGGATAAGGTATGTCAAGTCTTCGCACATCTGCGTCTTACCATTTTTTCGAGCAAGTGCTATAAAAGTATTTTGAAGATAGTCTTTAGCTCGTTCCAACCGCTCTGTATTCGTTTCAGTCGGGAAATGCTTTTGCAAGACTTTATCGAATAGCTGTTTATTCGTTTCAATTGTCATAATATCCCCCTCTCTTTCCTGCTCTTCCACATTCAAGGCAAGTGGTCTGGATTTCACTGTTGAATTACAAACAACCTGAGCAGAATTCACGTCCGCAATGATTACAAGCGAGCATTTCGTCATTCGACTCGCCACAGATGTAGCAGCTGTGATTCTCCATCATTCCGACCCCTCCCGATAATTTCTTTCTGCATCCACAATCGATGTCATCCGAGTTACATCCTGCCGCAGATGCAATATTTCCTGATGCTGCAGCTTGATTCTGTCATCACGTTCTTTTATCTGGTCCTGCAATGTAGTGATTAATAGTTGTGTGTTTGGCATTACATTTCCCTCCCTCTTAAAAATCCAAGTCCATATGCAAAGATAAATATGACAGCAGCAGTAAGACCAAAAATTAAATCTCCATCCATTTTCATCACCAATTTTCGATTTTTGGGTATAAAAAAGAGAGATCCGCTAAAACAGACCTCTCTATTTGATTTTATTTAGAACGGAAGATCATCATCTGTGATTTCAATCGGCCCGCCGCCTGGACTGAATGGATCATTACCAACTTGCGATGGAGCTTCAGCATTTGAAGGATTATAATAACTAGCCTTAGCGTACGTATTACCGTTATTTCCTTCTTCATGTTTTACGCCAATCTCTAAATTGCGATTGATTAATAGATTCGCCATTTCTTCACAAGATGAAAATGCGTAGTTCGGCGGTACTCCTGCTGATGTACAAAGGCTTTTTACAATTCCTTGCGCCGTCGGGTGTTCAAACGTGAAATTGTTGTATAAAACTTTCGCACCTTGTGATTCTTGTGGAACATCTGAACGAATTTCAAAATCTACAACCAACATGTCCTTCCCTGCATTTGTCTTTTTTGCGACTGCGTTAATGATGACCGCTTCATACTTGCCTGGCTTCGGCAGCTGGAACCCTTTTACTTCTTCTACTTCTTCCATTTTAAAAAATGACATTATTTATCTTCTCCTTTTAATCGCTCGATAGCGGTTTTTAATAATACTTTTGAAAAGTTTTCTAATTTTTGATTTGCCTTGAATTCGAAATTTGTTACTTTACTTTCTAAATTCGGATCGGCGCTAACCATGGATTGAATCGTGTGGATGAGTGCCTGCCTTTCTTCTTCTGCAGCTGCACGTTTCGCCTCTTCTTCAGATTTTACGTCTACTCCTAATTCGACCCAGCGATACAATTTTCCGCCGTCTTCTTCTGTTATGATTTTTGATTCACCTTCAAATAATCGAGTGTTATCTTTTGAAGTTTCAGAAACACCTTCCATATTGACGATGAAATTAATCATGAACTCATATTCAAATTCATCTTTTTGGACGGGCTTCGTTCCGACTTTTCTAGGGGCCATTTTTCCATGTTCATTTAATTCGACAACGTATTCAGTTTTTGTTCTCATCGTACAAATAACATGGACATTATTCGTAGTGAGAGTTTCTATTAAACTTGTAGTCTCACTGGACAACTTGCCCCAGTTCTGAAAACTGTTACCCGTCATATTGCTATGCGTTTCAATTATTCCGCCCTTTCCCTGCCAGTTATGCGACAGAGAATCTACTATAATAACTTCGCAACCCGTTTTCTTTAAAGCTTGTACAGCAGCATTGTAACGATCCGTTGTATAAGGCGGTGTAAAGTCGATATGAAGAAACTCTCCAACTCTCATATCTCCGAATTGTTCATTCCAGTAAAGTAGTGCGCGTTTATGTTCCGTATCAGCTACTCCAATTTTTGACCATAATTCCTTTTCATCTGCATCTGGATAAGCTTCTTTCATCATCCCGTATGCCAAGCGCAAAGCTGATACTGTTTTACCTGATCCAGACGGACCAATGAAACCAATTACAGCTTTTTGTTTTTCTCGTCTTGCTACTGCAATTTCAAATATTCCTTCATCAACTTCATATCTCAATTCTTCCACACTCCTTTTCTATTAAAATGGCACGTCAGTTGATTCAGCCGTTTCAGGATCGTCTTCCACAACTTCATCAATAGAAATCTGATTCGGATCTACCTGGAACGAACCGTCACAGTCTTGGGTAACTTTCACACCATCATGTAAAATATGGTTAGCTGCATCTTTAGCGGCTTCCGTTTCCATTATTTCACGAGGAACGTTATAGCTGTAAGTCAGATCGACAAGGAAATACGTACCAAACTTATTATGTTTTTCACTGATTTTGTGCATGGTTAGATAGATGGAATCTTTAGCAGCCAATACGATTTCTTCCGCCTGGTCCCGATTACCTGCATAGTGCTGTTCTTTTTGGTTTAATTTTTCTTTTGTCATTTTGATAATCTCCTTTTAGCGAATAAATCCGCTTTAATTTTTTAATTAATTCAACTCAATTTTGTAATTGACGGTTTTCGGTTTGACCTTTACGCCCTTTACAATTTCACCACTTTCATCGACAACATTTTCACCACTTACCATGAGAGATTTCTTCAATTCTCCCCATCTTACAGATTCTTCAACTTTCAAAAACTTGGTTAAATTGTTTTCTTTGACGTATTCCAATAACTTTTCATCGTCGGCCTTGTCTGGTTGTTCGGCGGTAGTGGTAGTTTTGCTTTCCCCATAAGGTGTGGATAGAGTTTTTTTGGAATCATCTTTACTCAATAAAGTCATATGATATTCACGGATAAGATGATCGAAATATTCAATAGACTGCAATAGAGGATTAGTTTCTTTTTCCAGCCAAACATCGACAAGTTTACGGTCTTCATCAATCCGGTCATATTCCAATTTCGCAAGTTCTTCTTTTTCGGCAATTTCTCCTTTCAACTCTCGCATTTTTCTAAAAGTCCAATGGAGCGAGCTTTCATCTGTAATTTCGAAGCGTTCTTTTTCTTCGACTTCGGCTACTTCCTCATTTTGAATAACGTTCATTATTTATCACTCTCCTTTTCAAAGTAGCCTTCAGAAAACGCCTTGACTTCTTCCACTGCGTCAATCATGCCAAGTACACGTTTCTGCATAAGCTCATAACTTCGATGCGATTCAATGATGGCCCTATCAGCAAATGGTAATCCGCTAGCAGTAGACATGGCATTAACAGCCATATTTCTCAACTTCTCATTTTCTTCTTTCAGCATGTCATCCAGATGATTGATAAGCTGTTCAAAATTGTTTCCCATAATAAATCCTCCTACTTTGTGATATATTAATAGAGATAGATGTTTTACAATTCGTCCGGTTGCCGCCGGGCGTTTTAATATTCATCAGACTTTCTCCAATCTCGATAATTAGTTATGTCAGCAATGTCAGAGCCAACTGTTAAATGTTCCGGCACGGGATAAAATCCGTTATAAAAAGTGCTGCCGTCATCACTGATCGGGAAAGCATCGCCGTCAGAATCTTCAACTCGATAAACACTATATTTTCTTTTCGGATTGGGGTAAGGCTTACATGTCTTCGTCACATACCTAGCTTTAGCAATTTGCACAATACCGTAATTAAAGTTGCCGGCTTTGCCTAAATAAACTACTTTGATTTCTTCTGGACCTTCTGTAGATGACCGTAAAAAATCTAGTATTTTTCTATCCATCCTTCTCACCTCCTTTCAATTAATCGGTAAAGCTAAATCTCTACCGCACATCGGGCAAAATTTGATATATCGTTTCATGGTAAAACCATTATTCCGATACATTAATTTCCCGTCTGCAGACCAATCTTTAGAACTTATGCCGATGAAATATTGTTTTTTATTGTTCGGCTGCCGGTAGATTTTCAATATGTTTCTCTTGATTTTCGGCATGCTGTGATTTAAAGGAAACTCTTCTGTATCTAACGGTAGACGGCGACCGTGTTTATCTGGCGTACAGTATTTACACATCTCACTCACCACCTTTCAATCGCCTCTTTCACCCGTAAAAGCCTGTCCAAATTTATAATGCAGACCATGGACTCGTTTCGGTACGCCATACAATTCGCCAATTTCTTCGCGTTCCATACCATGCTCCAGACGGCAATGTGATAACGTGATTAAATTTGCTCTATGATGACAATCAGGAAACGGACATTTCAGAGTTTCGCCAGATTTACCATGCCAGGAGTTTTCCGTTTTGAGTACGATCTTTTCGATGTTCATTCGAGCAGCACCCTTTCCAAATTTCCTTCTTTCAACATTTGATTTCCGACACAATCTAATGAGCAGTAATAATGATTTTCTGACGGGAATGCATATACTTCTTCGCCTTTTTGCATTTCATCATCGCAATATGTGCAATCAACTGTAGACGGTTCTCTGTGTGGATGGCCGGTTAATATTGTGCGTTCAATGTCTGGATGGAGCATTCAACTCACCTCATATTCGGCGTTGGAATCATCGATGATTAAAGACTCATCCGCATATTGTGAAAAATAATTAGCCTCACTCACATTTAGAATTCTTTTATTTGCTGTTAAAGTTACGGACCTGCCAATTGCGGGATGGCATACAATCATGCCCGGTACTTTTTTATCCGGCTGTACAGCTTCCAAAAACTCGACAGGAACATCAATCTCTAATGCTCTTGCTAGTGCGATAGCTTTACCAATCCATTCGTTAAACACTTCGCCTGGCATGCATTTGGCTATGCCTTTATTTAGAACTTCGTTTTTGTTTACATAGCGCAACAGAGCTACTACCGTCCCTTTTTCCGCATTAACGATGAATTCTATTTTAGTAACGTAACTGGAGTAAGTCGGATTTTCTCGCATCTTAACTTTCAACCCGCCATTCACAACGGTTGAATCTTTCAACGAATCAAGTTTCACCTCCACAAACTCCCTAGCCCGCTGGATCAATTCGGCACGTTGTTGGTTGGCTGATTTGATAGTTGCGACTTGATCCATCGCTTCATCAAACTGCGCTTCACCTTTCCCATCCTCATATCCTTTCGCATACGCCTCAGTGATCAAATCATTTACAGTCTTAGTGGCATGTGCCTGTAATCCTTGCAATCGATTAGTTCGCCATGTGTTCTTCATAAAATAAATCCCCCTATCATTTTGATAATTTCCAATGACCCTGTGACCATGTATCTCGTCCACACAAGACCTATCCATGCAAGGACCATAACAACAATCATTACGGGCAGCAGCCAGACAAACAGTTCTACATCTTCATTCATGCTGTTTCTTCCTGGATGCAGTTAATTAGACGGGCGAAGTATTCAGCGCCTTGCATACTGATGATGTCTTCAGCTGTCATTAAGCACATGTATGTTAAACCTCTAAATTTCTTAGAAAATTGAAACGAGTGAAACTGATCTTTGTATACTGCGATTTCGTAAGTATCAAACTCTGAAAAAAATGCATCATTTTCGATAAGTACGAAGTTTTGTTTTTGTCGAATGATGTCTGATTTTCTAATCACGCCAATCCCTCCAATTCATATTCAATTTCTGACTGCAGCCAATTGACTATTGGCGAATTAATAGTTTCCAAGTCTGTTTTAAATGCAATCAATCTACTGCGTTTGATACTTTGATTGGTGCAAGCGATGATGTCATTCAGGCGTTTATTGAGTAGTGCGATTTCGTCTGATGTCATTTAGATCACCTCTCTTTCATCGATCCACTTGTCGATCGCGTCCAAGTCGAAAATTAATATTCTTGATGATGGGCGAATGTGTGGGATCTTTTTTTGACGCAATAGATTAAAAATTGTGGACTCCGACATTGGACAACCAATGGAGTGTAGATATTTAGACAGATCGTTTGCGCCTCTTACTCGTCTACGTGTCATACGGATACACCTCCCTGTATTGATTGCTGAATTTTTCTAGTCCGTGATCCAGCGCAACCTTTGATGGCTGTATTACAGTTGATTACACTCTTCTGTCATTGCAATATTATTGCAGTCAGGAGGTAAAAAAATTTCATCCATGCTTTTATCAAAGTAATCTTTCAACAAAAACATTTCTTTTGCTTGGAATTGATGTGTCCCGCGTTCTTTGTTAGAGTATGTCGTTTTATTGATCCCAATGATATTTGCCATATCTTCTTGCGACAACCCCGCTTCTTTTCGAAGCCTAATCAAATTCCACTGCATGTCGAATCACCTCTTTCGTTGTCTATGAACCTACTATAATGCAATATAATTGCACTGTCAACAATAAATGCAATAAAAATGCATAATATTTGTTTTTTATTGCAAAATAACAGTAAAGACTGCATTATTAAGAGATGAAGGGGAGGTTAAATTGTCGTGTTAGACGAAAAAGAATTACAGCTCTATATAGGAAAGAAGATAAAAGAGTATCGAAACAAGGCGGGATTGACTCAAAAACAAGTCGGTGAAAAAATCGGAGTACAGAATAATTCTGTATCTGCGTACGAAAGAGGGGCAGCATCACCAGATTCTGATGTTTTTTTCAAACTGGCGCATATCTTCGGCGTCCGTGTGGACGATTTCTTCCCACCAGTACAACACGATGGTTCTTATTTGGATAAATTGAGGGAGACAATGGATCACGGAACATTGGACGCGGATCAGATGAGATTTTTGCAGAAGCTTATAGAAAAAGCCCTTTCGCTCGAAGATGAGGAAAGGGATAAATTTTTAGAAGGAATCAAGTTTACGGTTGAGTATTACGAGAAAATGAATCAATAGCAGCTCGCTCCGCATCCGTATCGAGTGGTTCTTTTTTAATCTCAACAATCTTGACGAATTGGACGAGTATATTAAAAACATCATCTGTCATAACAACACCGCCTATATTATATTTTGTGAGGTGTCTATTTGGCTTACAAAGTCGGAAGATGCTTACTTCGCGAAATTTTAGATAGTAAAGGTATGAGTCAAAATGATTTGGCAATCAAATTAAATAAAACTAAACAACAGGTAAATAAATACGTAACCGGCAGGCAAGGGATGTCGATGGAAGTCGCCAAGAATATCTCCGCTATTTTAGATTGCCATATAGAAGACTTATACCAGTGGGACGAAGTAAGCGATAACGAGTAGAGTTATGGTCTACTCGCATCCGCATGTAAGCTAAATAGCTTATTGGGATTATACCTCATTTTCACCAATAAATATGTATATTTTTTATTTTTTGACCTGCTATGCGATTCTAATATATCATAAACAGAACGAGTGTTCCACTTTTAAAGTAATGAAGGAGGAATTTATATGGCGTCCACAGAGCATTTACACGGTGACAAGTACAAGATATATGTAGAGTTAGGTACAGACGATTACGGCACGCGCAAACGACGCACCAAGACGGTGACAGCTACATCAGCTCGTGATTTAAAAAAGAAGGCATTGGAATTTGAATTAGAATGCCTAAATACGCCTATTGAGAATTTGGAGACAATAAAATTCAATCGCTTCGTTGATCGATGGTGGTCTAATCATGTGCAACAATATTTAACGGTTGGTACGCAAAATAATTACAGTAACCACCTGAAACATGTACGCGAGTATTTTGGCAATATGCAGCTGCGGAAAATTAAAAGATTTCATATTGACGAATTTTTCATCAATGAAAAGAACTGCGGTAGAAAATCGGAGACAACCAAGGTAACCATGCTGCAAAGTATATTTGGTAAAGCGGTCGAATGGGATATACTCCTCCACAATCCGACGCAGAGATATAAGCTAAAACATCGCACACAACCTAAAAAGGCAGATGTTTATACGGCAGAAGAATTAGAGTTGTTTTTTAAGCTACTGGATACGGAAAAGACACGTAATCGAATCATGTTGCTGGCTGCGTCTCTTGGAGCTTTACGACGTGGAGAAGTACTAGGTATAGCGGAAGATGTAATTGATTATAAAAACAATACGATAACCATTAAACGGTCCCTCAATTATGATGAAACTAAGAAAGAAAAATACCTCGGATTGCCAAAGGGAAAGAAAGAACGGGTAATTGTTTATCCAGAAGAATTTATGAGGGAATTAAAGTTGTTCGCTTTTAGCCTGAATGAAAAACGCTACCAGCATGGAGATCTATGGGAAAAGATAGATGGCGTTGATCTACTGTTTAGGACGCAAGGTAAAGTCATGCATCCGAATTATTTTAGTCAGATGTGGAAGAAGGCATGTGGAAGAATGGGCCTCCGCGTAATCAATCTGCATAGTTTACGGCACTCATCTGCTACCTATCTGCATAGGCAAGGCATGGATATTAAGGCGTTACAGGAGTTCCTGGGACATGCTAAATATGAGACAACTGCAAATACTTATGTACATGTGGAAGAATCGGATATGCATAAACCGGCAGATACATTTACAAAACTACTGTAGCCTGTCACTTTTGCGTCACTCGATGACGGCGACACCATGCCGACCGTCCACAAACCGCATTATATCAACCTCAAATGACTGACAATAAATGTTACTTTCATTTATGTTACAATTGTATATTTTTTGCAAAGTTTTAGTTTGAATTGGGTAAAATAAAAACTCCAGCGTCCCCCCGCTCGTATAGTAGGGTGAATTTATACAAAGGAGGCGAGATGCTGTAGACAAAGTCCAGAAACGAAAACACACCAACTAAATCTGCATATTGCAAAAGAGCAATATGCTATACCTTCTCCACACCAGCGAAGGCGCAACTGCGGGGTCGACCGTTTAAACTGCAAACTCACACTTCAATTAAAATCCCTACAAAGTCGAGAAACGAAATCCGCACATATTACATCCACACACTGCCAAAATGCACGTGACAGGTCGTCAAGCACATGTTTTGGTGAAGAGTCATAAAATAAGAAGCAAAGGCCGCTTTACACGATATTTTGCTGCCGGTTCTTTATTCGGAATTAAACTGTTCTCCATACTTGAACGCTCTCCGCATTCATCGTACGATGTGAAAGACACAATATACGCAGAAAGCAGGTTTGCTATGAAGAAAACGATACTCTTGCTGATGTCTGTGCAATTCTTTGTTTATTTAGGGTTCGGCATCATTATTCCTATTTTACCGGAAGTTATCCTGGCGGAAGGCTATTCTGAGGTTCACGTTGGCGGATTGCTGACTATTTATGCACTGTCCTCATTTTTCACTGCGCCGCTGTGGGGTGCTCTGTCTGACCGCACAGGCCGAAAAAAATTAATCATGATTGGATTGCTGGGATTCAGCGCCAGCTTCTTTTTATTCTCCGCGTTCATGAATCATCTAGTACTGCTGTATGTATCGCGCATTGTCGGGGGTGTTTTTTCAGGCGCGCTTTACACTGCAGTCACCGGCTTTGTTGCTGATTTGACGACGGAAGAAAACCGTAATAAATATATGGGTCTGCTCGGCATGTCGATTGGTCTCGGCTTTATTTTCGGACCGGCAATCGGAGGAATCCTTGGAAATATCCATCTGCAAGTTCCATTTATCGCTTCAGGAGCTCTGACACTTTTATTGACAATTTATGCATTCATCATCTTGAAAGAACCGGAGAAACACAACACGGCGAATAAACGGGCCATTCTTCCAAAAGGTGCTTCGACACTTTGGACATACCGCATTCGTTACTTGTTTATCACTTCTTTCATCATTACGTTTTTATTAGCGGGGGTTGAATCGACTTTCCAGCTGTTTCAGATTGATAAAATTCACATTACACCTTTGCAGCTCGGCTATTTATTCATGGCAAGCGGTTTAGTTGATGCCGCGATTCAGGGCGGAGTCGTGCGGCGTGTTAAGAACGGACAGGAAACATCTTGGATTATTGTTGCCCAAGTCGTTACGGCGATCGGTTTATGTCTGATCCCGTTTTCAACGAACTTAATTTGGGCAGGCTTTGCGATGAGTGTATTCACTGCCGGAAATGCACTTGTCCGGACCGTGCTCGTTTCCCTGACTACGAAAGAAGCAGGCGGGATGTACGGAACAGCTGCCGGCCTTTCCTACTCGATGGACAATATGGGACGGATCATCGGGCCCTTGCTGTTTACGTGGATCTTCACGGTGCAGGCCGGAAATATGTATTTCATTTCCGCTGTTATTGCACTTTTATCAATCATTCTCGTATGGTTTTTCAGGAAATCCAAGTATTCATTGAAAGAGGCCTCAGCTTCTTAATATGCAGCAGGCTTGGCAATCAATCCATTCGGTTATCCTTTCTTTTCCTGCTAACTCCGCTATACTATAGGAATAGCATAACGTTCATGGGAGGAAGCTTATGACGCAAGTGATTAGTATAATGATCACAAGTACGCTGATCATCAACATCTTTTTGGCAATTGCTTTAATCTTTCTCGAGCGCAGGGATCCGGCGAGTACGTGGGCATGGCTCCTTGTCTTATTTTTCATCCCAATCTTTGGATTCCTCATTTATTTATTGCTGGGTCGCCAACTCCGGGAAAAACATTTATTCCGCTGGGAAGGCAGGAGTAAGATTGGAATTGAGAAACTTATCGATTATCAACTAGAGGCGATAGAAGATGAGTCCTTTGAATTTTTAAAGACCGACACGGAAGATTATTACGATATGATATATCTTCATTTAAAAAACAATCATTCAGTCCTTACGCAGGACAATGATGTGCAGATTTTTTCGGATGGAAAAGATAAGTTTGAGGCGTTAATAGAAGATTTGGAGCATGCGAAAGATCATATCCACATCCAGTATTATATCTTCCGTCTGGATGGCATCGGCACGCGAATCGTAGATGTTTTATGCCGCAAAGCGAAAGCTGGTGTTAAGGTGCGCATGCTGTTTGACGATATTGGTTCCAGAGGCCTTCACGTCAAACATCTTCATAAATTAACAGAAAGCGGAGGAGAAGTGGCGGCTTTCTTCCCTGCCACCATGCCCTTGATCAATCCACGGCTGAATTATCGAAATCACCGCAAGCTCGTCATTATCGACGGACGCATCGGCTATATCGGCGGCTTTAATGTCGGCGATGAATATCTCGGTTTAAGCAAGAAGTTCGGGTACTGGCGCGACACGCATTTACGAATGGAAGGAAGCGCTGTGCATCCGATGCAGACACGCTTTATATTAGATTGGAACCAGGCTGCCGTAAAAACAAACGTTCAATATGACGAACGTTTTTTCCCGGCTATTCCGCGCAAAGGGACTGTCGGCGTCCAAATTGTTTCGAGCGGGCCCGACTCTGAATGGGAAGATATTAAAGACGGTTATCTTAAAATGATTTTCTTGGCGAAAGAGTATATCTATATTCAATCACCTTACTTCATCCCCGATGTCAGTGTGCTGGACGCCTTGCGGATTGCTTGTCTATCAGGCGTGGATGTACGCATTATGATTCCGAATAAACCTGATCACATGTTTGTTTATTGGGCGACCTATTCAAATGTCGGTCTTTTGCTGAAGGCCGGGGCAACAGTATATATTTACGAAAATGGTTTTATCCATTCTAAACAGATTGTCGTGGATGATAAAGTGTCTACAGTTGGAACCGCAAACTTTGATGTGCGGAGTTTCCGTTTGAATTTTGAAGTGAATGCCTTTATCTATGATCGTGAAAAATCTCATGAACTAGCGGAAATCTTCGAGAAGGACATTCAGTTCTGCACCGAGCTGACGTACGAAGACTATCTCAACCGCGAGCGTTTCATTAAGGTCAAAGAATCCGTTTCCCGTTTATTATCACCTATTTTATAGGCTCTTCACCAGAACATGTGCTTGACAGTCTATTTCATGAGCAGTTTAAGATTTGACTGTGATTGCGTAGGACAGGATGGGAGTGGAGGGATACCGTTTCCCTGCGTTCCAGGCGGACGCGTGTCTTGCGGGCCCGCGGTACACTGGCTGGTGTTTTAATACTTTGTATGTGAGTAGGCAGTATGAGCATCATATTTGAAATGATTACGATAGGTTAGGTGTTTCATGCAATACTTATCATTCTGCAAAGGCTTAAGTTTTTGTGATCAATGCGTTTGTAAAGTTGAGCAACGGTAACACATCAACTCAACACGCTACTCTGTAAGAAAGCAACATGTCATACATTCTACACACCAGCGAAGGCGCAACTGCGGAGTTAGCCGTTGCTAAGCGAACAGCGAAGGGTCCGCTTTGCCGTATTTCTGCGCTATTTGCAGAAATTAAGGCAGTGAGGCGCGTTCTTCGCCAGCTGGCTCACTGCGTAAGGCAATCCCCCAGCGCCGAAGCGGGTTTAAACTGCAGCATGATTTTCGCAATACATACATGACAAGTTGTCAAGAACCGATTTTGATGCAGATCTATTTTATAATAAAAAAAAGCTGTCCGGTCTGTCATCTTGACATGTCGGACAGCTTTTTATTCGGTTATCTAATTCCCAAGTATTCTTCCAGTGTAATATTTCGTTTAAAGATTTGCTCTGCCATATCCTTGCCCACGTAACGGTAGTGCCAAGATTCGTGCATATAACCTGTGATATGTTCTTTGCCTTCAGGATAGCGGAGGACGAAGCCGTATTTATAGGCATTCCCCCCCAGCCACCTCGCCGCTTCTGTATCCCCAAAAGAAGTAGACGCCCAGTGCTTTTCGTGATTGACTTCACCAATGTCAAACGCCAATCCTGTCTGATGCTCTGAATAGCCGGGCCGCGCACTGTAGCGATCAGCTGCTTTCTCCCCGTCTCTTTCTACATAGCGGTTATATAACGTCACTTGATAGTCATAAGAACGGTACGTACTGAATGCCTGCAGATTAATCCCTGAAGTCACTGCAGCGGCAGCTAATTCGTCAAACGCCGCTCTCGCTTCTTCACTCTCACCGGGTGCAAAATCTTTTGGCAGCGGATATTGCTTATTCGCAACCAATACCCCTTTTACGTATTTCGGCTCCTTGGGAAGTTCCTGACCCTCAATGTAACCTGTCGGGCTAGATGGCTTTTTCTGTACTTCATCCGGTTTTTCCGGCTTCTCGCCGTCTTTCAGGTCTTCTTCCAGTGCAGCTGGTGCTTCTTCTATTTTCTTAAGCGGAGTATTCGTTGCTTCGTCCGTTTTTCCCTGGTCTGTTTCCATATCATCTGTATTCGGCACTTCTGGTTTCGGTTCAATTTCTAAAAACTCATCTGGACGGTCTGGATCACCTTTCAGACTTTCAATCGCGGTGCCTATGTTCCAGCCGTTCGCCCCAATCCAAATGACGCTTCCAGCCAGAATTAGTAGAATGATCCCTGCTATTATATTGGTCCATTTATTTGTTTTACTGCGTTTCCGTGCCGTGAATCTTCCTCTTTTTTTCATAAATTGTTACCCTGCTTTCTTTCTAAATCCCCTGTCAAACTACAATTCCCCTTATCCGCACAAATTAGATCTGTGCTTTATCTTTTTCTCTAGTGTATCATCATTTCTCTTTTTCGTCTGTCTATGCTAGTATTTTCTAAGCTAGTATTTAATGAAATCTATTGCGAGGTTATCAAATTTGAACAATCAGCGTTGGCTTTCTATGAGCTTTTTTGTATTTTTCTTTACGTGGGGAATTTTCTTGCCTTATTGGACAGGCTGGCTGACTTCGGCAAAAGGTTTGTCCGTTACAGATGCGAGCATTATTATGGGCGCCGGCATGATTGCCCGGTCGTTTTCTACATTCTTCTTATTCCCGCTTGCCATGCAGAACCTGTCACTCCTGCGCGTCATTCGCTGGACAACGCTTCTATCTTTCGTCATCGCCTTGTCCTATTTGCCTGAAAGCCCTTTTTATGTATTATTCGGATTAACTGTTCTTTTCAGCGCAGTATATCCTGTTATTTTGCCGAGCGTAGAAAGCGGCGCTTCGCTGTTGATGCAGAGCGAACGTATTCACTATGGCAAAAGCCGTTCTTATGGTTCAATTGGCTATACTATTGCACTCTTACTGATCGGTATCGCAACGGCTGTTTGGGATGAACAGGCAATCCTTTATATGATGATTGCCGGTTTGGCCGCAGCTTTATTGTTTTTCTTCCGGCAGGCCCCTGTTGCTCTGCAGCAGCCTCCTATAAAGAATACTGCCGCCGCAAATTCAGGACAGCTGAAGTCTCTTTTCTCCAATAAACCATTCGTCTTAGTACTCTTCATTTCAATCTTGCTGCAAGGAGCCCATGCTTCTTACTATAATTACGGCTTTATTTTCTTGGATGATATGGGTATCAACGGATTTTATATCGGTATTATTTTAAATATCGCTGTCCTGTTTGAAATACTTTTTTTCACACAGGCCGATCGTTTATTGGCAAACGTCAGAACTTCTACTGTTTTTTTACTTGCAGCTGCTGGATCTACTGTACGATGGGTTGCGATATTCCTTTTCCCTGTAACAAGTGTTTTTATCGCTACGCAGGCACTGCATTCCGTCTCATTCGGCATGGCGCATTTTGCTTTCATCCAGTATATTTCAAAAAACTTGCCGCATTCGCTGATTGCCTCAGCACAAGGTGTGTATGCTGCTGTTGCGATGAGTCTCAGCGTTGCAATCCTGACATTTCCCGCTGGCTATCTGTACGACCTGTCGCCGCGCTACGCTTTTCTGAGCATGGCGGTATGCTCGGTTGCGGCATTATTCCTCATTTTATGGTCAAAGCAACGGATTACCCCCGCAGATAAATAAAAGGAAAGGCCAAACAAACGGCCTTTCCTTTTTATTGTTAAAACATCCAGATATAAATCAAGGTGCCAAGTGACCCGGCAGCAAAGAACAACGACAGCCACAGCATCCATTTGGACTCTTTTATAAGCCCTTGATTTTTATACATGACGGCGCGTGCTGCATTCGTTAATGTGAACATGATCAGCATGGAAAGAATGGCGAATTCCAGATTCAGCTTAATGATAAAATATAATGATACAGCAGCAGACGCTGCAATTGCTGCACCCATGATCCACTTTGCCTTCATACGCGTCTTCCTTTCTGCTTCAGACATCCGCCTTTATCTGAATTCAGATAAAAAAAGCTGGTATGCACCAGCTTTCATGTCTTTATTTTTCTTCAGCAACTGGCGGATCTACATGCTTATAATAAAATTTACGTCCCAGATACGTCTGGAAAATTAACAGTAAACCACCGACTGCCCAGTATAATGGGAGCGCGGCCATGACGGTATAAGAAATAAACATAATCATAATCGGCGACATGTAAATAAACAGTTTCATTTGCTTTTGCTGCTGTTCCGGCATTGTCCATAATGATACGCGTGCCTGGACGAAATAGACAGCCCCTGCTACAAGCATCATGATAATATCCGGCTCACCTAATTTAAACCATAAAAATTCATGGTTCTTTACTTCAGGCGGTGAATACAGGATCGCAAAATACAGTCCCATAATAATCGGCATCTGAATCACAAGCGGCAAACAGCCCATATTCAGCGGATTGACTCCATGTTTAGAGTAAAGCCCCATCATTTCCTGCTGTAATTTCATCTGCTCTTCTTTATCTTCCGACTCTTTGGATACTTTCATTCGCTTTTGGATATCTTCCATTTCCGGTCGCAGCGCATCCATTTTTATTTTCATTTCTTGTTGAGCTTTATAGTTCTTCAGCATCAAAGGCATGAGGATTAAACGAATTGCGACTGTAATGAGGATAATCGCGAAACCGTAGTTTCCGTTAAACATTTCTCCAAGATAATGGAGAAGCCACGCCATCGGGCGCACAAACGTACTGTAGAAAAACCCTGTCTTATTTTCCACTCCAGAACAACCGCTCAAAAACACAGCAGTAATAGCCAACAAACTTACAAGCCCTATTCTCTTCTTCAATGATTTCACCTACGCTATCTCAAACTATAGAAAAGTATACAGCAAAAAGAGTGAAATTTACAGCGAATCATCTTTTTTCACCTCAAATTGAAAGTAATTTCCGTTCAAATCTTTACGGAAACGCCGGGGTGTCAAACCAGTATACTTTTTAAAGACGCGGGTAAAATAACTTTGATTACAAAAATGAAACCTTTCTGCGATCTCCGCAATCTTTTGATCGGTGAAGCGCAGATAGTATTGTACTTCTTCGATCTTTCGAATAGTGATAAACTCGACAAGTGTAACACCTGTATATTCACGGAAGATTCTTGAAAGATGGCTCGTACTCACATTGAAAAGTTTAGCTATTTCCTCGACAATAAGCTGTTTTTCTACATTTTCATGTATATACTTAATCACGCCATTTACTGTTTCGTGCGAAAGTGCAGGTGCTTCTTTTTCTTTCAGGACATAGTGAAAAAACTCAATTAACTCATCACCAATTTCGGGCGCGTTCCCGGCAGTTAAATTTTCTTCCACTAATCCAATACATGTTCCGCTGAATGTAAACGCATTTTCTTCATTCAATATAGATTCTTTCTTCAATCGTCTGGCAACCAATGAAGAGAGTACTATAAAGTAATAATGTATTACTTTGACGGAAAATCCGGGAGTATGCAATGATAAAATATATTGGATCTCTCTGAGTGTATTGCGGGCCTGTTCTCTTTCCAAATGAAAAATTTGCTTTAGGAGCAGTTCCTCAAGTTGAAAGAAAGTTTTAGCCTCTTTCGTGCTGTTTTCTTTTTCTGCAGCACTGATCAGTTCAAGACTAACGACTTCTGTCTTTTTACCAGTCATGAGTATCACTCCACTCATTTGCTCTATATCGTCCAATTGTCATGACGAAATGTTATATGTAAATCATTTTACCTTATAAACCAGTTTTATCTACTGTTTCTATATTTACTGACATATATAGATTAAAGCGCCTCTTAAAAAGAGGCGCTTTTAGTAAGAAATTGCTTATTTTGTTTTTCAGTCTTTCTCCGCTTCTTTAGTGGATTCATCTTTGTTGTAGAGTGGCTCATTGTCTGAGGTGTTTTTCTGTTTCTTATAGAGGCCGTCTTTCTCTGAAGATTTTTTATCGGGATCCTGTATCTCTTGATTGTAGTAATGCACGCTTGTCTGTGCACCCTCGGATACCATATTGTTATCGCCTAAATCATTGGGATCGGAATGACCGACTTTATCAGCCGATTGATCAACCAGCTGATTATTGTTCATAAAGGAATCCAGCTTGCCCTTTAATGTGCCGACTGTTTCCATTGCTTTGTCGCGATTTTCCTTCTTGCTGAAATATGCATATGCTCCAGCTGCCAAGGTTGCCATTAATAATCCATTTGATTTTTTAGCCATGTATACCATCCTCCATCATGATTAATTGTAGTGTTTATCTACTTAATGCTTAATATACCCGACAGTCGTATTTTCAAACGTAAACCATATGAGTTAGTTACTTATCTGCCCTATTTAGGTCAAGCCAGTGACAGAGTAAGTAAATGCAGGTAACGCAGCTCTTCTATAACTTGAGACGGAACAAGTGTATGCTAGGTAAATTGCCAGAATAGTATATTTCATTTTCATGACATCGTAGTTTTGAGACCGCTAATTTGATATACTGTATAGAAAGAAAGTTAGGAGTGAGATGGCCATGATCAGACACATGACGTTAGATGATATACAGGATGTTCAATATATTGCCCTCACCTCGTGGCGTTATATATTTCAAGAACATATTCCGCCGGAAGTGCTCGAGACATTTATTGACCGCTCCTATTCCGAATTGATGTTACGTAAACAGATGGAAAAAACGACTATACTGATTGCTGCAGACTTGCAGGGACTCCCTGTAGGCTATCTGAGCTACACGCCGATTGATGAAGACGGTGAATGTGAAGTAACGGCTCTTCACGTCCTACCTTCGCATTTGGATAGCGGCTATGAAGAATTACTCCTTAATGCAGCGTTAGAGCTTCTGCATCAAGCGACTTGCATTGATGTATATATTGATGAACACGCAAATGAACTGCAGCATTTCTATCTGAAACACGGATTTGTGCTCGTTGAGTCTTTCCCGGAATTATTTGAAGGAATTCCAGTAGACACCGCCCACTATTCCTTGCCAGTAAATCAGCTTGCCTATACATAAAAACCCATTCTCCTGAGAATGGGTTTTTTATGTCTTTAATTCATCCAAGTCGATTGTGCAGCTGCATAGTCATCTTGCAATGGTTCGGGTGCCATCGGCGGTTTCTTCGTGAAACAAAGTATACCTGCTATATAGAGCAGAATCGATGTCAAAGAGATAATTCCGCCAAATAAACCCGCAACAATGAACAAAATACCCGCTGCCTTTGGACTGGAATTGTTCCAAATCTTAATCGTGCCGATAATGTTCAACACAAGACTGATGAACGCTGCAATGACAGCAATCCAAATAAGTATATAGAATGAGTCAACCATTCCAATCATTACATCTACCTCAGATGGAGTAAACGTACCATCACCGGACAGGATTTGCCGCATTTCATCCTGAAATCCGGGTTCTGATACCGCTGCACTCATAAACAGTGCAATAAATACAGACGCCACGAGCCCGATCCCTGTAAGAATTACGGCTATAATTGAAAGTACTCTTTCTGCTGTCCGATTAATCATTTCCCTATCATCCTTTTCTGCCAATTTGCTTTTCTATCACCTATACGACAGGCAGATGAAAAGGTTTCAAAAGAGTGATGCAGAAAACTTACTGAAAGACATTCAGTACAATTGGCTTACGCTTTTACATCGTTATAATCATCACTTCGGTCGAATGCGTTCACTACATAAGAGCAAACCGCCTTCATTTTCAATCCCTTTTCACGTGCATTTTCTGCTGCTTGGTCAAGAAGCTTTTTCGCAATCCCCTGACCGCGCAATGAATCATCTACAAAGGTGTGTGTCATTGTCATGATGCCATTGTCTTCTGTCCATTCGATTTCAGCCGTTACTTTGTCATTTTCTTTGTGCTGGTACGCGTATTTATGTCCGCCCAGTTCAACAAGATCAAATCCGAAATCCTGGGGCAAATTCATGTCTTTTTCACTCATGCAAAATCTCTCCTTTTGTAGTTTCATCTCATATTCTTTAATCTACCACATTTACCGCTTAACTAAACAATGATTTGAGCGAATCAGCCATATTCCTGAAGAACTCTTTCACTTTCTCCCAAAAGCTCGGATCAATATCTCCCAGTTTGTCTTTAATTTTAGAAGCCATATCGGAAAGCTGCTCATTCAGCTTCGAGAAATCAATGTCCAATTTTGAAATCCGATCCATCAAGTCAATTAATAACTGGCGGTCCGCATCGCTTAATTGGATATTCAATTTACTCAATTGCTCATTGACAATCTTTTCGACATCCTCTTTTGTAGCCGGTTTTTGTTCTGCAATTTGCTTTTTGATGTCCGTCAGCAGTTTAGCCACTTCGTCTTTATCGACGCCCGCTTTTTCAGACAGCTTTGTCGCAAGATTCAACTCATCGTTTGCTGTATCGGTACGTTCAGTATCCAGTACTTCCCCCGATACTTCATAGGCTTTATAGATGCCGACCAGTGCAGAATGACCTGTGACTTTTTTCGGTGCGGCTACCTCCACAACGGCATCTTCAATACCCGCTGTCAGCATAGCTGTGGCGTACATATCCGCAGTGACTTGTGTAATATTATCAGGCGTCACGATGTTGATGACCAGTCCTTCGCCTTCTTCCTGGCGAGTAATTTTCGCTGAAGAATACATGCGCGCGTTACGGTCGCCGCCAGGAATATATTTAATCAGATCATTGCCGTCCACTGATAACTCTTCCACTTCAGCTTCTTCCGCTGTTTTCAAGTCTTTCTTGACGATCTCCAATTCACTTTCAGATAGATTCGCGCCATATACAACGATTGGCACACCCAATTTTTCATTGATGACGTCATCCGCTAAAGCAGTCGGAGTTACAATTCCCGCCATCAATATCACGGCCAATAAAAATGATAACCCTTTTTTCATTTGGTCTCTCCTCCTTGTTCCTTACAATAGATACGTTGAGGCAAGCCAAAAAGTTCCGTCTGATTTATGATTTACGGTGCGTCCAGCCGTCTTGCTGCTCGATCCGGCCTTCCTTCATCAGTTTCCCGAGCGCGCGTTTAAAAGCGCCTTTGCTCAATTGGAACATCTCTTCAATTTCTTCAGGCGTCGATTTATCGGTAAATGGCATCTTGCCGCCGGACTGCTCCAAATAGGATAAAATCTGCTCCCCGTCTGTCTGCAGCCGGTCCTGTTTTCTTGGAAGCAAAGAACCGTTCAACGTACCGTCATCACGCATTCCGATAATCCGCAGTTCCACTTCTTCACCCAGTCTCGGTTCCTGCAGACGTTCTGATTCATGAACAAAAATCCGGTACAGATCTTCCGTTAAAAAGAAGGAGCCCACCGGCAGTAAGCGATAAGCTCTCGCTTTCATATTCTGATTGTACAGATTTTCTTCAGCAATCGTAAAATGATCCTGCACACGTTCTTCTGTCACTAAACGTCCGAATAAATTGCCGCCCGGATCGCTGCGCAGCGTCATATACAATTCATCGCCCGGCTGTGGCCAAAGATTCTTCAGGCGCGGGAAGTCTGCGCGGTTCACCAGCACTTCAAATGAAGAACCAATATCCACATAAGCTCCTTCTTCTTGTTCCAAACGAATGACTTTTGCCCAGCCGAATGTATCATTCGTTATGTCGGGCAGCTGTCCGCTCGCTGTCAATTCGCCTCTTCTGTTCATATAAAGAAAGACTTCGACCGTTTCGTGCTCCTTTGCATCAGGTGCTTCAGAGACATTCAGGTAAATTTCTTCACCGTCTGCATTCAATACCCAGCGCGATCCCTCTTGGCGAATGATCTCGAGTTTCACACGATTTCCTGCTTGTAGTTGTGTCATATAGGATAATCCTTTCTAGAGTGCTTTGCTTTTTAGTTTCTTAATAAATTCCGGATCCTGCTGCAGCGTCTCCACTAAGTCCGTAATACGGTCCATGGCATTCCAGCTCAAATGATGTTCAATTCCCTCGACATCGCCATAGATATTTTCTTCTTCCACCCCAATGATACGCAGAAACTGTTCCAATAATTCATGGCGGTGTACAAGCTTTTTACCAAAACGCAGACCGCGGTCTGTCAGGACAAGTCCCCGATAGCGTTCATAGTGCACATACCCTTCTTTGTCCAGCCGCTGCGCCATTTTCGTAACAGAAGAAGGAAGCACAGAAAGCGCCTCTGCCACATCTGACACACGCGCTTCTCCTCTTGCTTCCAACTGTAAATAAATTTGTTCGATGTAATCTTCCATACTCGGTGTAGCCAAAACATCTCCTCCTTATTTGACCGCCATTTCATCGTGAACCCATGTTTGGAAGTTTAGGATTCTGTTGCTTGGGTAAATTAACATTACAACAAAGAAAAGGAGTGATATAAAATGGCTCGTTTATTATGGCTTGTTATTGTAGTTCTTATAGCGTTATGGGTTATCGGTCTGGTTGCAAAAATCGGCGGCGGATTTATTCATATTCTTCTGATCATTGCAGGAATTATCTTTGTCCTTCAACTATTAACCGGAAGACGATCGGTATAGTAACTACTGGTTTTACATCAATTAATGCTCTTTCTGCTTTCAGGAAATCCGTGCGTACAGACATGTATTGCACAGGTCTTTCCCGTTAGCAGAGAGAGCATTTTTGCGTAATATGCCTTCCAATTCGAAACCGGCACGTTTCGCTACCGCCCTGCCTTTACTATGCTTTTCATCACAATGAAATTCCACTCGCTGAGCCTGCAGTTCTTCCATAGCAAAATCCGTAAGTCCCTTTACAGCCTCTGTCATATATCCATGCCCTTCGAATCTTGTATCTATCCAATATTCCAATTCGAACTTGCGGATACGCCAGTCAATTTGATGCAGACCGGCACTGCCGATTAATTCACCTGTTTCCTTCAGATAGATATGGAAGATCAGTTTATTTCTGCTGATGAAATCCGCAACACACTGGCGGACATGCTCTTCCGAAGTTTCTATCGTCAGATCAGGCTGCGCCCAGCCGGTCCAGCGGCGCAAAGCGGGCATAGAGTGGGAGACGGCTTCCCAGACATCTTTCGCGTCCTGTAATTCTGGCGCGCGCAAGGATAAACGTTCTGTTGTGAACTGTTCATTGAAATCCGGAATACGCTTTTCATAGAGTTCCCGATCTTCCCAGTGAACCGGTGTGGTCGTTCCTCCCAGATAATCTTCTCTCGTCATGCCGTATGTCACAGCATCATAATAGGTGTTTTCTTTAGGGAAAAACCATGCCTGGCGCAAATGTGCTTCCTTCACGAATCCCGCACGTTCAAACGCTTTACGCATAGCCGCGTTATCGTGCCTTGTATGCCCCTGTATGCGGATCTTTTCTTCCGGCAGTTCGAACACGTACTGCGTCAGTTTCTTCAACGCGCGGGAACCATAGCCATAACCTCTGTATCGATCGGCAATCCGCAAATCAAACAGCGGCACATCCTCCTGCATGTCGTACACCTTCACGATTCCCACTTTTTCATCTTCATTATTCTCAATCCAGAAGGTCTTTACATCATCTGATGCATAGCCGCCTTCTTCAATCGACTTTTCCAGCAACTCTTGACCCGGCTGGCTGATATCATGGTACGGCCAGGAGTTCGTCGTCATAAATTGAATCAATAAATCTTGTTCCTCTATCGTCCATTCTTGTAAACGCATCAAAATTCCTCCATCGTACTCGCATTGCGGCTAGCGATTTACTGCCAAGGTATCATATGGTCTGTTCTGCTTCCACAGCATGTTCATGCGCGATTTTCACCAAATCAGCCACATGCTTGTCTGCTAGCGAATAGTACACCATTTTCCCACGTCTTTCTGATTTTGCCAATGAATGTTCACGCAAATAACGCAGGTGGTGAGAAGCAGTTGCCGATGATGATTGAATCACCGCAGCCACATCACAGACGCACATTTCAGATTCCAACGTAAGTGAGTAGGCGATGCGCAGACGTGTTTCATCGGCAAGCGCTTTGAATATCTTTGCCATCTCCCTTACGTCCGGCAGCTCTTTCTGTATTTTCCGTACTACATCTTCGTGCACAATTGTCACGTCACAAGCATCTTGATTTGTCACATTGCCACCCCATTCGCAAGACTTAATATTACGGCCATTATATAGATTGCAGTATGAAAAATCAATTTACTTCAATAGTGTTTTGGTCCTTTGCCAAACGTTTCTTGATTGTTTATTCAGTATAGGAGGGTAAGTAGGAAGAGACCGTTCCCCTGCGTTCCAGGCGGACGCGTTCCGGAGGGCCCTCGGTGAGCCAACTTGAAGTGCAAAGATGTGCTCCTAACGCTTCGCTTTTACTCGCAAAAGCCGTTCTTCGTGACGGCTCTCGCTTCGCTCCCTTTAGTTGTCTCATCCTATCGGGCTGATCCTCCCCGAGTGTTTTTAGCCGCGGGCTCACACGAAGTGAGTCATGCAACCGTTGCCGCAGGATGCGGCGTACTTAGGTTGCCTTCCACTCCGGTACACTGGCTGGCGTTTCAATATTTTTTATGTGAGTACGAGAATGAGCATACAGTCTTAGATTATTATAATAAGTATGGTGTTCATGCAATACTTATCATTCACAAATGACTCAGATTCTTGTGATCAATGTGTTAGCAAAGTCGAGAAACGAAACCACACCAACTTCATTCGCACTCTGCAAAAAAGCAGCATGACGTATATTCCCAACATCAGCGGAAGCATAACTGCAGAGCGGCTATGAGCACGAAGACCGGTTCAATGATCACCTCGGGATGCGGTATGATCACGCGGCCGAGCCGAACGATCACGTGGCCGGTGTGTATGAGCGGCTGAGGTTGGTCTATGAGCGCTTGAGCGGATACTATGATCACCCGCCAAGCTTCTTTGGCAGATAGCCACGCTTTTCGCCAGTAGGTTCACAGCGTAAGGCAATCTCCCAGCGCCGAAGCGAGTTTAAACTGCAGACACATACCATATTCAAACCACTTGCAAAATCGAGAAACGGAATCGCACCACTTAATTCACGACTTGCAAAACAGCAGACCCGGTGTTTAGAATCAGTCTTCATTCGGCGGCATCTGTTTCTCGCCGTGAATTTTCTCGTACAGTTCGTCCTCCGTTGAGATATCCGCGAGTTTGACCTTCGAACGATAGGCAGCCCGGATGATGACGTGGCCTGCAACCGGCGCCGTCAAAAATACAAAGCCTATTCCGAGCAGCAGCCGAACACTGATAAAGTTTTCAGAGGACAGAAAATAGACGAACGCCCCTGAAAGGGTCAATAGGACAGCCAGAGTCGAGCTCTTTGTGGCTGCATGCGAACGGGTATAGACGTCCGGCAGCCGAATCAAACCAAATACACTTAAAATACTCGCAATTGCACCAGTTAAAATTAAGAGCGCACCTGCAAACTCACCCATCTCGCTTACGTTCAACGATTTTCCCCCTCTCGATAAACTTCGAAAACGCGATGGTCCCGATGAATGAAAGAATACCTAGAATCAAAATGGCTTCCAAGAATGCTTTGGTCTTCATCATCACTGACACCACCGCAATCGTCGCAATCAAGTTCACACCTATCACGTCCAGCGCTACAACGCGGTCCGGCAATGAAGGACCTAATATGATACGAATGACCGCCACTAAAATTGTCAGCGCAAATAATATGACAGATACAGTCAGCATGCCTTCAATCATCGTGTCACCTCCATAATCGCCTTTTCAAAGTTTTTCAGTTGCTTGATCAGTCCATCCCGCGATTCCTCTACATCCATCGCGTGAATATATAATTCATTACCTTCCGGGGAGACCTCCATTACGACCGAACCTGGCGTCAATGTTAGCAGCATCGACAGCATTGTCACTTCCACGTCACTTGTCAAAATAGTCTCGTACTTAAAGATTCCTGGTTTAATTTTTAATTTCGGCCTGATAATCTGTGAAATAATCACGATACTCGACTGCGTTAATTCGCGAATGAAAATGAGCAGAAGTTTACACGCTGCGTATATTCTCCGCAAATAAAAATGTGTGCCGAAAAAACGATTACTGAAAAAGATAATCCCAATTCCGACTAAAAAACCCATGAAGAAGGTTGTGAATTTCAGCTCGTCTTCATCCATCAGCAACATCCACAAAAGCGCGATGAATAAGTTCAGCAAAAGCTGCAACGGCATGCTACGTCCCCCTTTCTATTCTAGATTGTCACCGAGCACTGCCCGGATATAAAGTTCCGGATTTGCCAGCGTCTGTGCAGCGTCCTGGATATACGGTGCAAGGAGTTCTGTACCCACTCCCATTGCGACAACCAGCAATGCCAGCAGCACAAGCGGCAGGCCAAGCGACTTGTCAAAATGTTTCTGATCATCTTCACTGATCGTCGTCTCACCCCAAAAACTGTTGAGAAAGATACGAAGAAGTGAATACAGTACACCTATACTCGACAGAAATGCAACGGCAAGAAGAACATAAGCCTTTACCTCTATCGCCCCTAAACCGATATAGACTTTCCCAATAAAGCCGCTGAACGGCGGAATTCCAGCAACGGCAAGCATCGTCAGGAAAAACAGCCAGCCCACAAGCGGATAATTTCGGATCAGTCCGCTGATTTCATGAAACTTCGAGCGTCCCGTCAAATAGACGACCGTCCCTGCCAGTAAAAATAACAGCGCCTTGCTGACCATATCGTGAATCAAATAGTAGCTCGCTCCCTGAAATGAAGCAGTAGTAGAAATCGCTAGCCCCGTCAAAACGAAGCCAACAGAAAGAATGACATTGTACGAGACGATCTGCCGGATATCCGAATACGCAACCGCTCCTAAGCAGCCACCTACCATTGTAAGAATCGCCAGCACACCAATAATCTGAAACACCAGTGGATCATGAACAAAAATCAGTGTGAACATCCTGTACAGCGCATAAATGCCCACCTTCGTCAGCAAAGCGCCAAACAGCGCAGCCACAGCCGTGGGCGGTGCAGAATACGAACCGGGAAGCCAGAAATATAACAGCAGCCCCGCTTTCAAACTGAATACCAGCAGGAAGATGATACTGATCAGCGTGAGCAGAGGCCCCTGACCTGCTTCTGCAACACGCACGGCAATATGCGCCATATTCAGCGTGCCAAGCGCGCCATACAAATAGGCAATGCCTAATAAAAAGAACCATGAAGCGAGCACATTGATCAGTACATATGTAATGCCTTCTTTCAGTTGCATCTTCCGTCCGCCGAGTGTCAGCAAAACGTACGAAGCAAGCAGCATCACTTCAAAGCACACGAACAAGTTGAATAAATCACCTGTCAGAAACGAGCCGTTGACACCCGCCACTAAAAATAAGACAAACGGATAGAAAAACATTTCTTCTGTCTGTAAACCCGTTGTGCTAAACGCATAAATAAGTATGATACTCGAAACCACACAGGCAGCAAGCACTAGCAACATCGCAAACGAATCGCCAACAAATAAAATCCCGTGCGGCGGTAGCCAGTTCCCGAAATCCAGACGCATGATCCCTGTATGGCGGATATGTTCCAAACAATAAGCGGCAATTCCGGCTGAAGCAAGCAGCGTAACCAAACTCAACGCCCGCTGAAGCCGGATATATGGCCGTAAAAATACCAGCAGTACTCCCATTAAAATCGGCAAGACCATCGGCAGCACTAATAAATTATTCATCTCGCTGCCCTCGCAATTCTGATCCGCGGCCTGATTCCTGATAGACCCGGTAGGATAATACTAATAAAAAGGCCGTCACGGCAAAACTAATGACAATGGCCGTCAGTATCAACGCCTGCGGCAGCGCATCTGTATATTCTGCTGCCCCTTCCTGAAGCAAAGGGACGTCCCCTTTTTTCAAGCCGCCCATCGTCAGCAATAACAGATGAATCGCATGAGACAAAATCGCTGTCCCGAGAATAATCCGCAGCATTTCTTTCGACAGGAGCAAATAGACTCCCACCGCCACCAGCACACCAACCAGAAGGGTAATTAATGTTTCCATTACTCCACATCCTCACTGATCCCTAAAATAATCGTTACAACAGTTCCGAGCACCGTCAGCGCGACGCCTGCTTCAAAAACCGTCATCGTTCCAAGTTCCGTCTCACCGAAAACCGGCAGATCCACTACACGTGTCGCCTGCGATAAAAAAGGCACATTAAACACGATAGACAAAACACCCGTACCGACAGCCAATAAAACACCCAGCGCCGCCACACGTTTAAAGTCAAAAGGGGTCCCTCGGTGAACCGTTTCGATATCGTACACCAGATACAGCAGCACGAATGCCGAAGAGAGCACCAAACCGCCGATAAAGCCGCCGCCCGGATTATTATGTCCGGATAAAAACAGCTCGACACCGAACGTCAAAATAATAAAGAATACAATTTTGGTAACGGTCTGCAAGATCACATCATTTTTCTTCAGTTTGATCCGCTCCCCTCTTACGCCGCAACTTCACTAATGAAAAGACACCGAGTCCTGCGATAAACAGCACCAGTACCTCGAGCATCGTATCAAACGCCCGGAAGTCACCGAGTATCGTATTGACGACATTCAATCCGCCCGCCAAGCGCGAAGCTGTTTCATAGTAAATTGAAATGGAAGGATACAGCGAATGGCCCTGCACCAGCAATGCCACCACCGTCACAGCGATTCCTGAAGCTGTCGCAATCAATCCATTGCGCCATTTCGTTGAGCGTGATTTATGTTCCGTACGCCATTCCGGTAAGTAATAGAAACAAAGTAAGAACAAGACAGTCGTCACCGTTTCTACAATAATCTGCGTTAGTGCGAGATCGGGTGCTCGGAAGACCACAAACAGAATTGCGATAGAATACCCGAGCACTCCATTCAAAATGATAGCTGTAATACGAGAACGCGCAAAAAGAATGGCGATACTCGAACACATCATGACAAAAACAATTAGGCCTTCATTGATTTCAACCGGTGCATCATTTGAGAAGTCAAAAACAAACTGCTGAAAACCGGCGAGTCCAATCCCAATTAACGCAATGAAGATCAGCATAATATAGGCTACATAGTCTCGGACAGATCCTGTCATATAGGTTCTCGTGACAAGCGTACCGACTCTCTCTCCGAAAGTCAGAAATGCATTATACAACCGGTCGAGCGTCCATTGCAGAAACCCTAAACGATATACACCTTTCCAGTAGCCCAGGAAACGATAAAGCAGGATACCCGCTATGATCACACCAAGCGTCATGAAGATCGGCATATTCCATCCATGCCAGACATGAATTTCCGGCACCAGTCCTTCGATCGTCCTGAACTGCGGATACACAGCAACCATTGCCGGTCCTAAAATATAAGTACCGAGAATATTAGGGAAGAAGAAGAACAGTACGACAAGACTCGCAAGCACGAGCGGCGCAATCAGCATTTTAATTGGCGCTTCATGAGCTTCCCGCTGCCCTGGAAATGGCTCAGGTATTTTCCCGAAAAACGATTGGAATACAATCACCATACAATAGATGAATGTAAAGATACTTCCTATCCACGCGATGATCGGGAATAACAGAGCAAGTGAATCAAGTGTCAGTAAATTAGCATTTTGAAGTGACAGCATTGCTTCAAAAAATAGTTCCTTACTCAAGAAACCGTTAAAGGGCGGAAGACCTGCCATGGAAAAACTGCCGATTAAGGCAATCGAAAACGTAATCGGCATGATGGTCGCGAGTCCGCCTAATCTTTGAATATTCCGAGTACCGAGCTCATGGTCTAAAATCCCGACAACCATAAACAGCGAACCTTTAAAGGTCGAGTGATTAATCAAATGAAACAGCGCAGCAAATGTTGCGGCTGTAAACAAAGCGATATGCGCACTTTCAGAAGACGCAAATGCGAGCGATCCGACTCCGAGCAGACTCATGATCATCCCGAGCTGACTCACCGTCGAAAAGGCGAGCAGAGCTTTCAGATCCGTCTGCTTTACAGCGTTTACTGAACCCCAGAGCATCGTCAGCAGACCGACACCGGAGACCACATAAAACCACACTGCGTGACCTGCAAATACCGGTGTGAAACGGGCAACCAGGTAAATTCCGGCCTTGACCATCGTGGCAGAGTGCAAATAGGCACTGACGGGTGTCGGTGCCTCCATCGCATCCGGCAGCCATATATGGAAAGGAAACTGCGCAGATTTCGTGAAAGCACCGAGCAATACGAGAATCATCGCCGGAATGAATAACGAGTCTGCAGCAATAACTTCTCGCATCGCAATCAATTCACGCAGGCTGAATGTTTCGGTCATCGTATACAGCATTAAAAAACCCGCCAGCATGAAAAGCCCACCTGTCACAGTGATCAGCATCGATTTCTTAGCTCCGTATCTGGACTGTTTCCGGTGATACCAGAAAGCAATCAGCAAGAAGGACGAAATACTCGTCAACTCCCAAAACACATACAGCACGATTAAGTTATCGGATAACACCACTCCGAGCATCGCACCCATGAACAACAATAAATATGTATAAAAGCGACCAATGGCTTCCCGTTCAGAAAGATAAAATATCGAATAAAACACTACCAAACTGCCTATGCCTGTAATCAACAGCGCAAAAATCATACTCAACCCATCTAAATACGTCGAAAAATAGACACCTGCTGAAGGTATCCAGGGGAAAGTATATTGATAAACAGCATCATTTGAAAGTGAAGGAACTAAACGAAGAAGTAACAAGAAAAGAAACAGTGGAACCGTCATCACAAACCAGCCAATACGCCGGCCCGTCAAAAATTTATGTATAAATGGCACGAGACACGCTGCGATAAACGGCAGAAAAATCGCCAACAAAACGGTAATCAACCTTACACCTCCAAGAGAAATTTATCATAAGATGCCTCATCCTCTTGACTGAACATCATACGTTATGCATAATGAGACCTTAAGAAGAGAATGCATTCTCTACTGGAAAGTATACACTATTTTTCCGTAAACCGCATGCAAAGAGCGGTCAACCATGCTCTTGGACATCTGGACTAAGCTGTACAATGAGGTATGCTATATAGGAATCAAAAGTCTTATCTAATATGAAGAGGTGAAGAGTCATTATGGGCAAAATGAAAAGCCGTATGGACGAGAGCATTCTCGTTTGTGTGTATTACGGTCCAAATGGTGAACGTCTCATTAAAAGAGGATATAAAATTGCGGCAATCATGGACTGTCCGCTCTACATCTTAACCGTCGACCCGGCGCCGCTCGACGACTTCGATGCGGAGAAATCCGAGTACATCGAACGCTGGCAAGAGCTTGCGGAGGAACTGGATGTCGAAGCATTTATTATTCGCGATAATGAAAAAAGACCAACTGCTAAAGTCATCAAAGAGGTGGCTCATCAGCATGGCATCACACAGATCATCATCGGCCAGACCGCACAGAGCCGCTGGGAAGAAATCACGAAGGGTTCGTTTATGAATGTCCTGCTGCGCGAGATTTCTTTCGTTGACTTCCATGTAGTCTCTGTCGACAGAGCCATCAAAAATGAAGTCGAAGGAACATTTGAAAAAGGAGTCCGCGCATATCTGACAGCTGACGGCGAAGGATTCCGCATTAATTTCACCCTATCCAAGCAAGCACAGTATGAAGGGATCTTCTTCAAGGAAATCGGTACGGACTTTAACAACGGCATTTTTAAATTCATGCAGAACAATAAAATTTGCCAAGTTCAGATCGAAGACGATCAGGTCGTCGAAACCAATAAAATTCAGTGTAGAGTTCACGACTGACATTACAAAGGCTGCAGGAGCTCGCTATTAACTTCTGCAGCCTTTTTTGTCCGTGCTCGCCCGTGCGAAAACTGCGGTCCGCCGCACCAAAATTTGCCGGCACCGCACCATTCATGCGGAGCAGCGAACCAATACACTGTCCCAGCGAACTAAAAACTTGTTGAACCGCACCAATACCATGACATGCCGAACCAATCCCTCTCCCAAGCAAAAAAGCGGCACCGGCTGTCTCAAACTCAGACATCCGGTGCCGCGCCTATCATTTATTCCGAGAGCTCTTCCCCGACAATCTTCACTTCCATCTCGAGATCGATCCCGAACTTCTTCTTCACTTCTTCTTTCACCATTTGAATGGTCTGGATATAATCCGCAGCCGTCGCTTCATTCTTGTTGACGATAAAGCCGGCATGCTTTGTTGAAACTTCCGCACCGCCAAAGCCCTTGCCCTGCAATCCGCTGTCCTGAATCAATTTCCCCGCGAAATAACCCGGCGGGCGTTTAAATACACTGCCAGCAGAGGGATATTCCAACGGCTGTTTTGACTCGCGCTGAAAGGTTAAATCCGCCACAGTCGTATCAATATCACATTGTACACCCGGCGTTAACTCAAATTCAGCAGACAGAACGTAATAACCCTTTTCGGTGATGATGCTCTTTCGGTAGCCCAACTCCAATTCTTCCTTTGACAGCACAAAAATTTTACCCGTATTGTCCATCACAGTTGCTTGCGTAATAATGTCCTTGATCTCTCCACCATAAGCGCCGGCATTCATCGCCATTGCCCCGCCGATTGATCCCGGAATTCCACAGGCAAACTCCAAGCCTGACAAACAAGCTTTGGCTGCTGTTTTAGAAGCATCAATAATATGTGCGCCCGCATCTGCGATCATCGTATTTCCGTTGATTTCAATCTTATTAAAATTGGCCATGTACAGAACGATTCCGCGTACGCCGCCGTCGCGGACGACCATATTAGAACCGTTTCCCAGCAATAAAATTGGTATATTATTTTCGTATCCGTAAGTTACAGTGTCTTGCACTTCTTTTATAGTGGCAGGCGCCGCGACTACATCCGCCTTGCCGCCTAAACGAGTTTTAGTGTATTTATTCAACGGTTCATCCAGCAATAACCAGCCATCCTGTATTTTCATTTGAAGATCTTCAAACCAGCGATGTTTTGACATCTTTACCCAGTCCTTTCACTTTACCTGTTCCGGCTCACGCAGAAACAATCTTATCCCTTTATTAGTATGCTTGCAATGAGGATTTTTGACAAGGTTTTTCATTTTGACTTTTGCCGGATATTCCATTACAGTTTACATACTAAAGTCCCTAGGAGGAATAAAAGTGAGCAAGTGGAAAATAGATTCTGCGGCTTCATCTGTCGGTTTTTCAGTTCCTCATATGATGGTATCCACGGTCACAGGAAATTTCAGGGATTTTTCCGGAAACATAGAGGGTGATCCCGCTGACCTGTCAAAGAGTACGGTGCAGTTTCAAGTGTCTGTAGCCTCGATTGACACAGACAATAAAGAGCGTGATATCCACCTGTGCTCAAAGGATTTTTTTGATGCAGCAGCATTTCCTTACATGACGTTCATTTCACGTTCAATTTATTGGATGGAACAAGAAGGGATGTATCGGATGAACGGCGATCTGACCATTAAGCAGACAACAAAGAAAGTCCTATTCTGTGTCACGCCTATAGATCCGGGGAATTTTGAAGCCTGCTATGAGGCAGACGCCAAGCTCAAACGCAAGGAGTTTGATCTTACTTGGAACCGGGCGATAGAAGCCGGCGGTGTCATGGTCGGTGATACTATCGATATTCAGCTGACGATTGCCGTGAGGAAGAATCTTTTTTAATTGAAGAGGTTACCACCGCATGTTTCAAGCGACTTTCCGGCGGGTATGGGCCATAATAGGCTCTGTATGAACAGTACAAAACAGCAGCCGTATTGGCTGCTGTTTTTTTGCATCAGATGTCGCATGATCCGTCATCACACTGCAAGTTCTCTTCTCCGAGAACTTGCAATGAAGGCTGAACACTTTCTTCTTTTGCCGCCTTTTTCAGTGACTCTGCAAATGTTTCGGCAGATTGGGCGCCGGAAATTGCATATTTCCGATTGATGACGAAGAATGGAACACCTTGTACACCGATTTGCCGTGCTTCCTCTATATCCGTCTGCACCTCATCTTTGAAGTCATCACTGCGCAGTACGGCTTTCGTCCGCTCTGCATCTAAGCCTGCTTCTTCCGCGATTGCCAGCAGCACTTCTTCCGTGTCGATCTGCTCGCCTTCAGCAAAATAACCATGCAGCAGTCGCTCTGTAACCTGCGCTTCTTTACCATGCTGCTGTGCAAGCTTCGCCAAACGGTGCGCATCCAACGTGTTCGAAGTTTTCATTTTATCCGTCTGATAATGAAGTCCCACCGTTCCCGCCAGTTCTTCGATGTTCTTCATCATGTTTTCCGCTTCTGTCCTGCTGACGTTGAATTTAGCAGCTAATCCTTCCAGCAGCGACTGACCGGAAGCAACCGGTGTATGCGGATCCAGCTGGTACGCCTTAAATTGCACATCCACCTGCCCCTCCAGTCCTGTCTGCTTCAGCGCCTGTTCCAATCGTCTTTTTCCGATATAGCAAAACGGACAAACATAGTCTGACCATACTTCAATTTTCATTTATTCCGCCACCTTCCTATATTCTATTTTAGATTTAAGAAAACGTGGCAACAATATAAATGCCTGGAATAGTAAAACTTACAGAATGAGGTGTTGAAATGAATGAATCATTATGGCTGGCTACAGCTGGCCCGCAAGAAAAATATCCCCCTGTACAAGATGATCTTTCCTGTGAAGTAGTAATTATCGGCGGAGGATTGAGCGGAATTGCGAATGCCTATTTTTTGGCGAAGCAGGGAAAAGACGTAGTACTCTTGGAAAAGAACAGTGTACTGCACGGAGCGACCGGCAATTCCACGGGTAAACTGACTGCGCAGCATGATCTGGTGTATGCAGATCTGATCAAGCATTTTGATACCGAGAGCGCAAAAACTTATTTCAATGCCAACGAAGATGCTTTGCAATTCGCCCGCTCCATAGCGGATACCAATGAACTGCAAGCAGCTCATTCTGCTCTTTATTCGCAGACTGCAAAAGGTACAGAAGATTTAATGAGGGAAAAGAAAGCCTATGAGGAAATTGGAATACCGTTCAAATTATCAGGCAAGGCAAGTGATCTGCCTTTTGAGACAGCGAATACACTGATTATAGAGGACGAAGCACAAATTCATCCGGTACGTTTCGGTCAGAAGCTTCTGAAGCTTGCAGAAGAGGCAGGCGCCCGCATTTTTGAACACTCACAGGTCGCTAAGCTTGATACCGACCGCCATTTCGTCAAACTCGCTTCTTCTAAGCAAGTCAGTTATCAGCAGCTCATCATTTGCTCACATTATCCGATTGAAGCGCTCGCAGGCATGCAGATTATGAAACTTGATGTCGAACGTTCTTATATCGCGGCGGCAAAAACGGAAACTTCTTTTATGAATCAGTATATTGCCGTAGACAATCCTAAACGCTCTATCCGCACAGCAACGATTGACGGGCAGTCATATTTGCTGCTGAGCGCAGAATCTCATCCGGCAGGTGCTGAGAAAGACACGCAAATTCATTATGACCGGATCGCAGAAGACTTGAAAACGACGTTCCAGCACTCGGACATTGTCTATAAGTGGTCTGCACAGGATCCTTCCACCCCTGATCTCGTACCCTATGCCGGTGTGATTTCGGATTCATTGCCCCATGTCTTTATCAGTACAGGCTATAGGAAATGGGGACTTTCCAATTCATTGGCAAGCGCGCGTGTCATTTCGGATGCCATCTTGGGCAGAGAAAACCAGGCCGCTGAGCTGTATTCGCCGGGCCGTACGGATTTCGGCGCCTTATTCAGTCAGGCTCTGCTATTGACAGGCCGCACTGTCAAAGAATTCGCGGGCGGACATATCGCACGTACAGATTCACCGATCTGCACACATATGGGCTGCCGGACCCGCTGGAATAAAGGGGATCAGACATGGGACTGCCCTTGCCACGGTTCGCGCTTCCGGGCTGATGGTTCAGTATTGGAAGGTCCCGCTACCGAGCCGCTTGACCTGGGATAAAAAAAGACTGCATGGAGACGGTTTTGCCGTTTTCCATGCAGTCTTATACTTATGAAAGTGCTTCAGTCAATACCGGCACAATCTGTTTTTTACGTGACACAATGCCTTTCAGCAAAGCGGAGTTATTATTGAACGAAACGTTAAACGCAGATCCTGCGCGTTCTGCTTCTTTCCCGAGCGCGATGATAACAGAATCACTGTTGATGATATCTGTCACAACGAATAAAAACAGGTCCAGGTTCTTCTGCTCGATGACTTGTAAAAGCAATTCCTCAAGTTCTGCCTGGCGTCCGAGAATATCCTGCAAATCCACTGCGTTGACTTGGGCGATTTCTATTTTGACATCGCCGAATGAAAACTCTTTTGCATCCAGTCTGACTAATTCATTGACAGGAGTTGCACTTAGATCCGCTCCCGCTTTCAGCATGGCCAGCCCATATTCAGCCGCATTCACTTCAGCAATCGCAGTCAATTCATCAGCCGCCGCTTGATCTTGTGCAGTGAATGTCGGTGATTTGAATAATAATGAATCGGAAACAATGGCAGACAGCATAAGGCCTGCAATATTTTTGGGAATCCCGACGCCGTGTTCCTTAAATAATTTATTCAGGATAGTTGCCGTGCAGCCTACAGGCTCAGCTCGGTAATATAATGGATCATTCGTCTGAAAATTCGCGATTCGGTGGTGGTCAATAACCTCCGTAACTTGTACCTCGTCCAGATCGTCTACACTTTGCTGTTTTTCATTGTGGTCAACCAGAATAACCTGTGATACTTCCGGCGAAGCTTTTTCAATCAGACGCGGCGCTTCAAAACCGAATGTTTCCAATGCATACGCCGTTTCTTTTGAAATGTTTCCTAAACGCACCGCTTCTGCATCCACACCTATTTGCTGCTTCAGATATGCATACGCAATGGCAGACGCGATGGAATCTGTATCCGGGTTTTTATGCCCAATGACTAACACTTTTGACATTTCTTAATTCCTCCTAGTACAATCAGTTCTTCCAAAAATGAATACTTATATTCTACCACATTACTCAGGATTGACTAGTGGGAAATAATAACGCATGAATCTCCTCTTTATTATGAAGGAAATCTGCGATCGTATAACCGTCAAGCACAGAGAAATAGGCTTGCAATGCTTCATATAATACACCTTTCAACCGACAGGCTGAGGATAAGACACAGAGGTTTTTATTTGGATCAAAACATTCGACCAGATGAAAATCGTCTTCCGTTTTACGTACGAGTTCACCGACGTTTATGTCTTTCGGGTCAACGCTGAGACGTATTCCCCCGCCGCGTCCGCGAATTGTCTCGATCAGCTCGAGTTTTCCTAGCTCGTGGACAATTTTGGTGAGGTGATTTTTGGAGATTCCATAAGCATCCGAAATTTCCTGAACGGTAGACAGTTCATCAGGGCGCTTGGAAGCAAGAAAAATCAGAACGCGCAGCGAGTAATCAGTATACATTGTCAAACGCATCGTATCACCACTTTCAGTTCTATTTCAAGTATAGCATTTTCAAACGGATTTTCCTTATTTCGCAACCGCACGCCTGTCAGGAAATCATGGCAGCTTTTTGAATGAACTGTGTCCAAATTTTGTATTTCATTTAAACATGTATTTTAAATATAGCTTTAAGCGAAATAATGTTTTATGATGAGAGTATCAAATCCGGAAAGGTTGTGCATTCCCCATGTTAGATCAAAAAACTATCGACATTATCAAATCCACAGTACCTGTTCTTGAGCAGCACGGTAAATCCATTACAACAGTTTTCTACAGAAATATGTTCGAAGCCCATCCAGAATTACTAGATATATTCAATCACGCCAATCAATCACAAGGGCGTCAGCAGACAGCTCTTGCGAACACTGTATACGCAGCAGCGCAACATATTGACAACTTAGGCGCTATTTTACCGGCAGTTGTCCAGATTGCACACAAGCACGTATCTTTAGGAATTAAACCTGAACATTACCCGATCGTAGGAGAATATTTACTTGGTGCGATCAAAGAAGTTCTCGGCGACGCAGCAACTCCTGAAATTATTGAAGCATGGGCGGCAGCTTACGGCGTAATTGCAGATGCGTTCATCGGTGTTGAAGCAGAAATGTACGACAATACTGAAAATGCAGAGGGCGGCTGGAGAGAGTTCAAGGATTTTGAAATCGTAGACAAAGTAGAAGAAAGCGACATTATTACTTCCTTCTATCTAAAGCCGGTAGACGGAAAGAAATTACCGTACTACTTGCCAGGACAGTACATCACAGTTCGTACATCAATTCCAGGCGCAAAAAATATCGTCAATCGTCAATACAGCTTGTCACAGAAATCTAACGATGAAACATTCCGTATTTCGGTAAAACGCGAAGATACATTGCAGCCGAACGGCGTGGTTTCTTGCTATTTGCATAACGAAGCATCAGTCGGAGATATCATCGAAGTAAGTGCACCGGCAGGCGATTTCTATCTAGAGCCTACAGGTACAGAACCTGTTACATTAATCAGCGGCGGTGTAGGCATCACGCCAATGAAAGCTATGTATTCTACAATTGCAGACTTGTCTCCAGAGCGCGAAGTGGCGTTCCTTCACTCTGCACGTACTCGCAGCCAGCAGGCATTCGCGAACAAGTTGGAGCAGCTGAACGCCAAGTTGCCGAACTCCACGTATAAAGCTCTTTATTCAGAAGAAGGAGACGGCATGTTTACCCGCGAGTTCCTTGAAGAGAACGTTATCCAGGGAAGCGACGTGTATGTATGCGGACCTACCGGCTTCATGGAGTTCGTCATCCAGCAGCTTCTTGCAATCGGCGTACCGGAAGATAAAGTACACTACGAGTTCTTCGGGCCTGCAGTACAGCTTGAATTAGCAACAGTTTAATAACAACAGGCAAAAGCCCGCGATCTTCATTCCGCGGGCTTTTTGTATGGTGTTATTGAGATTGTAAGCTATATAGAGACCGTTTCCCTGCGCTTCAGGCGGACGCGTGTCTTGCGGGCCCGCGGTGAGCCGACTTGGTCGCAAGTCGTCTCACCTGTCGGGCTGATCCTCCCAGAGTGGTTTTAGCCGCAGGCTCACACGAAGTGAGTCATGCAACCGTTGCCGCAGGACGCGGCGTACTTAGGTTGCCTTCCGCTCCGGTACACTAGGCTTATTTTTCAAAGTTTTTATGTGAGCAGGAGCATACCGTCTGGGACCTTTTTGACATTTGTTGTTTCATGCATTACATATCATTCTGCAAAGGCTCAAATTCTTGTGTTCAATGCGTTTACAAAGTCGAGAAACGAAACCACGCCAACTCGACTCACACTCTACCAAAAAGCAACATGCCTTACATATCCCACACACCAGCGTAGGCGCAACTGCGGGGTCGGCCGTGGCTATGAGACTGCTGGCACGCCTTTCGCCAGCAGGCTCATAGCGTAAGGCAATCCCCCAGCTCCGAAGCGGGTTTAAACTGCAAACGTATACTTCATTTAAACTTCCCGCAAAGTCGAGCACCGAAACAACACCACCTAAATCCACACACTGCAAAAAAGCAGCTTGACATAAATTCTCCACACCAGCGTAGGCGCAACTGCGGGGTCGGCCGTGGCTGTGAGCCTGCTGGCACGTTCTTCGCCAGCAGGCTCACAGCGTAAGGCAATCCCCCAGCGCCGAAGCGGGTTCAAACTGCAAACGCATACTTCATTTAAACCTCCCGCAAAGTCGAGCAGCGAAACAACACCACCTAAATCCACACTCTGCCAAAAAGCAACATGCCTTACATATCCCACACACCAGCGCAGGCGCAACTGCGGGGTCGGCCGTGGCTATGAGACTGCTGGCACGCCTTTCGCCAGCAGGCTCATAGCGTAAGGCAATCGCCCAGCGCCGAAGCGGGTTTAAACTGCAAAACTCACACTTTATTTACACACTCTGCAAAGTCGAGCAGCGAAAAGGTGTTCATTCCACTTACCCTCTCTTCTTTTTTAGTCCAAACGAAGCAACAATCAGCGCTCCAACCAGAAACAGCCCCAGATATCCGACGAGCGGGTAGAAATTGCTTACCAGATTGGTAAAGCCAAAGAAGCTGAGGCCGTAGCCGATGACCAGTGCGAAAGCGGTGAACCACCTGAACTTAGCTGTTCCCGCCTTGATAAACCGCGCACTAAACGCATAGAACATGCTGACCGCCGTGTTGAAAATCATACCGTACAGCACTAGAGACATAAATATCGCAAACACGGGTGAAATATCATTTATGATGGCAAGCATCGGCAGTTCTGTTCCTGCCACCGATTCCACCTTTGAAAAAATCGCCAAATGACTCAGTAAAATTAAACCGCCTAAACCCAGGCCTCCGACAAAACCGCCCCAGCCTGCAATCCGTTCATTCCTTTCCGCACCGCCCATGACAATCGCCATCGAAGCACCGAGTGCAATATTGAACGATACATAATTAACGGCAGACAGAAACCAGTTCGGCAGCGTGGTAGGCACTGCCTGCGCCACAGGATCCAGCACGGCAAACGTCGTATCCATCGTCGTCAGACAATAGACAGATACGCCAATCACAGTGATAATCAGAAATGGCGTAATACTGCCGATTACCGATACTACTTTATCCACATCCAGCAGCATCGTCAAAAACACCAGCACGATCATCAGCAAGCTGCCTGCAAATGAAGGCAGTGCGAATTGCTGCTGCAGATTGGCCCCTGCTCCGGCAAGCATAACGACACCTACACCGAACAGCGTGAAAATGATGATCGCATCTACCACAAAACCTAAATAACGCCCGCTGATTTTATATATAACATCTTTATGAGAACTGGTATGCATGCGGCTGCCTAAACGGGTAAGCGTCATACCTAAGTAGGCGAACAGCGCTGTGCAAAAAACCGCACCCGCTATTCCCCATAATCCAAAACTTGTGAAATACGTCATGATTTCATTGCCCGAAGCAAATCCTGCTCCGACAATAATGCCGATAAAGGCGCTTCCCATCTTCAATATGTCTTTCATTTTCTCCCGATCCCTCTCTAGATTGGACATACTTTACTCATTTATTTTCTATATTTCGAGACGAACGGGTTGTCTTTCTCATAAAACCGCCATGGATAATGAACAGCCTCACCAGAGTTACCGATGCCTACACGCGGGCCGGTTTCTACTTCATTTTGCGCCAGACCATCTGCAATATATAAAGGTTTTTCAGCCCAGCTGTGGCCATAGTACTGCATGGTGACGCCAAGCGCTTTGGACAGTTTCCCCGGGCCATTAGTCAAATCGACTGCTTTCTTAATATGACTGCCTCGGTTTACTTGCATCAGCTCCAGACCTTCCACCGGCTCGCCGGCGCGCAGAAGCACAGCGTGTGGGGTTCCTTCAGCCGCTGCGACTACGTTCATCAGGACATGCGTGTGCATCTGATATGTATATACCATGCCCGCTTCTCCGAACATCACCTCTGTCCGCTTGGTGGGACGGTTGCTGAAGCTGTGCGCCGCCCGGTCTTCCGGTCCGTGATAGGCTTCCGTTTCCACGATTCGGACTGCCAGAAGGCCAGCCGGTGTTTCATGAACTAGATATTTGCCGATCAGACTGCGGGAAAGCTGCAAAACCGGCTCCTGAAAAAAAGATGCATCGATCGGTTCATACATAATATCTTCTCCTTTTTCTTCAGGCGAGGCCCTGACCTGCAGCAAATTCTCGATAGAGCATATGTGTATCAACCAGCTCTTTATGCGTCCCTCTGCCTGTAATTTTACCTTTTTCCAAAAATAATAATTGATCAGCGTGCAATACAGTCGCAAGCCGATGAGCAATAATGAGCGTTGTGCGGCCTTTCATTAAGTTCTGCAGCGCTTCCTGAACATGCGTCTCAGAACCACTGTCTAAATTAGAGGTCGCTTCATCAAGCAATAAAATCTCAGGATCATGCAGCAAGGCGCGCGCAATCGCAATTCGTTGCCGCTGACCACCTGACAGTTTCATCCCCCGCTCTCCGACCAGCGTTTCAAATTGATCAGGCATATCTTCTATAAATGAATAAGCGTTGGCTGCTTTTGCCGCTGCAATGATGTTTTCCATCGTCGGACGCCGTTCCAGTCCATAGGCAATATTATCGAGGATTGAACCGCTCAGCAGCGGACTTTCCTGCGACACATAGCCGATGCGCCCGCGCCAGTTGGATAAGGAGATTTCATTTACGGGAATGTCACCCGCCAGAATCTCTCCGGCGACGGGCTGGTAAAAGCGTTCTACAAGCGAGAAAATAGTCGTTTTCCCTCCGCCGCTCGGTCCGACAAACGCTGTCACTGTTCCCCGTTCAGCGGTGAATGAAATGCCGTTTACAACTTGTTTCCCCTCTTCATACGCAAAGTGAACATCTGAAAACGTCAGTGCGGCGCCCGGCTGGACAGACGACTCTCCCGCAGCCGGTTCAGATTTCATTTGCAGAATTCCCTGGATGCGTTCGGTGGCTCCCACCGCTTTTTGAAACGATGTGAAGAACTGCGCCATTTGGGCAAACGGCATAATGATCTGGAACAGCAGGAAGATGACGGCGACGAGAGTCCCTGCGGATAATGCCCCCTTGGCGACCTGTGCTCCACCGTAACCGAGAATTACAACTAGGATGCCCATCATGGTCAGCATCATGATCGGCGAAATGACCGCCTGGATTTTCGCTTCTTTTAAACCGTAGCGAAACAGCGACTGAATGGCGGACTTTCCTTTTTCACCTTCCGCCGGCTCTGCACGGTATGCTTTTACTAAACGGATATCGCCGAGAACTCTTCCCAGATGCCCGGAAAACTTCGCCATTTCCGCCTGCGTTGCCTTTGCTACTTTATGCATCAGACGGCCGAGCGGATAAAGTACGGCCATGCTGACCGGCACACTGACCAGCATAATAATCGTCATTTTCCAGTCAAGCACGAGCAAGATCACGACAGCACCGATAATCGAGATGACGCCTGAAATGAACGACACCAGATGCTCAGACACCAGCGATTTCAATACGGTCGTGTCCTGCGTGATACGGCTCATCGTCTCTCCTGTTTCATTCTGATCGAAATACGGCACGGGCAGACGCAGGACCTTCTGCCATAACTGATTCCGCAGGTCTGCCACAACCGTCTCTCCTATGTAAGCAAGCATATAGTAGGAAAAGCCTCCAGTAATCGCCTGGACGACAAATAAAATGAGCAGGAAGACGCCTGTTTTCCAGTTCATCAGTTCACTGGTGAATGAGTCTACCAAATCTTTGGTGATCAGGGGAACGGCCAGTCCCGCCACTGTTTCAACAAGCGAAAGGAATAAAGCAATCGCTGTGACAGCGACAGGCCAATGCAGAGTTTTAATAAGACTTGTAAAGTTTTTCAAGGATCCTTCTGTTTTCATTTACGGCCGGCCTCGTTTCAATTTTATTCCCACGGTTTCAGCTGCAGCCCTTGAAGATATTCTCCGATTTTCACCCAGTCTTCTTCGAGATCCGGCCTGAGTGACGGCCGGTAGAATACAGATGCCGGGTGAAATGTCGGCAGAATGGTGTATGACTGTTCTGTCCAGCTGTACTGCTGATCATCAAGTGAATGCAAATACTGAACCGGCTGCTTCAACAAGCGGCCATGCAATTCTGTCACTTTAGCCTGTTTTCCCAGCAGCCGTTGCAGTCCGACATTGCCCAGCGTGACAATGAGGCCGGGCTGCAGGTTGGCGACTTCATAATCTAGAACAGGCGCATGGGCCAGCTGCTCCTTTTGCGTGGGCGGCCGGTTATATTTTCGTTCCGTCAATGTGCCGTCACGTTCTTTTTTTGTACCCCACCGGTAAGGACGGCTCCGGAATGAACTCGTCATATAGACGTCTTCCCGCGACAGGCCGACGGAATCAAGTGATTTCATCAATTCATTGCCTGCACGTCCGATGAACGGCACGCCATGTATAGCTTCATGTTCGCCCGGTGCCTCTCCGATTAAAAGGATAGCGGGTGCTGCGGGACCTTCTCCGTGAACAAAGCCTTCCACTGGAAAACCTTCACTGCGCTTCAATGCTAGACGGGCAATTTCATCTGGAATCCGAAACATCGTATCAACTCCCTTTAGTAATTATAGAGCTTTTGGAGCGGAATAAAAAATATTAACCATTGAAAAAGCCGTCCCCATTTATGGTAAATGGAAACGACTTACGCTATTCTATGCCAGCTCTGTCTGTTTGGTTTCTGTTCCGAGCAGCACAACGGACAGCACACCGACCATAATCGCCGCACAGAATATGCCGAATATGATGCCAAACCCGTAACCCGCCGTCAGTAGTGAACCGACAAGCAGCGGACCGAATATACCGCCAACCCGGCCTATTGCCGCGGCAACGCCCGAACCTGTCGCGCGAATTGCAGTCGGATACTGTTCCGGTGAATAGGCGTACAGTGCCCCCCATGCCCCTAAATTAAAGAATGACAGAAATGCTCCTGCGATCATTAACGTCACTAATGTATCGGCATTTCCAAATGCCAGCGCGCTGAGTGCCGTGCCGAATAAATAAGTTGCCAGAACAAACTTGCGTCCTGCACGCTCAATCAGCCAGGCCGCACTGAAATACCCGGGCAATTGGGCGAGTGTCATAATCAGCACGTAGCCGAAACTTTTAATCAGGCTGAAACCCTTTAAGACCATCACGCTCGGCAGCCATAAAAACATGCCGTAATAAGAGAAGACCACTGCAAACCATACAATCCACAGCATGATCGTTCGCTTTCTGAATTCCGGCGCGAGTAATTGCTTAAGTTTCTGACCAGTGGATTGCTCTGTTTTCCCTTCCTGAATGAATTTCTTGGAATCAGGCAAATTCCGCCGTAAATAAATTGCATAAAATGCCGGCAGCGCAGTGATGATCAGCGCAACCCTCCAGCCGTAATCCGGAATAACGAAGTAGGCAATCAGTGCGGCGATGAGCCAGCCGGCCGCCCAGAAACTTTCGAGCAGCACAACCACGCGGCCCCGCTCTTTTGCAGAAACACTTTCTGAAACTAATGTAGAAGCTACAGGCAGCTCCCCGCCAAGCCCTGCGCCAACTAAAAAACGCAGTACGAGGAACGCCCATAATGCAGTCGTCAGCGCAGACAGTCCGCTGGCGACGGAAAACAGCACTAATGTAATCATGAATACCTGCTTGCGGCCAATACGGTCTGCCAGCAGTCCGAAACCGAATGCTCCGACGGCCATCCCGATGGAGTTCACACTGCCGATCCAGCCCATCTGGGATGAGGTTAAATTCCAGTCCACTGCAATGGCTGCAATGACAAAGGATAAAATTCCGACATCCATCGCGTCAAACATCCAGCCGGTGCCCGCTATGCCGAGTAATTTATTTCGCGACAGCTCTTTTGTTTTCACTAGTCTTCTACCTTTCTCTTGAAAAGCGTTATGGTGTCTTTACACATGTAATTATATCACTTTTTGAAGAGATTTGACTATATAAGTTGAATTAATAAATTTACATTCTATAAGTTACCTAGTACCGTTGATTTCCGTTCCAGGCGGACGCTTTCTGGAGGGCCCGCGGTGAGCCAACTTGGTCGCTTTGCTCCCCCAAGTTGTCTCACCTGACGGGCTGATCCTCCCAGAGTCGCCGCCTTGCACTCCAATCAACTGAGCAGGTAGAATGTAGCCTCCTTGTGATGTAAAAAGTTTAGTTCAACTTATATAGTTTTGTTTTAGGATGGCGGACAGGTATGAGCCCTAGAGAGGATGTTATGATCGGGCGGCGCACGGGTATGAGCGCTGAGAAGGATGGCATGATCGGGCGGCGCATTGATATGAGCGCTGGACAGGGTGGTATGAGCGCTCTGCGGGATTCTATGATCAATGCCGGAAACATGCATCGGCTACGGCTTTTATTTTGGAAAATAAAATGCGCGGTGCTTCTTCAAACGCGCGAAAATGTCTGCTATCCGCGCGAAAAACGACTGGAAGCGAACCAAAAACGTCCAGCGCCGCACGTTTCACTGGCTGCACCGCACCAATCCGCATTTCCGCCGCGCCAAAAGCGCCCGGCACCGCACATTCCCCCCTTTACAGCGAAAATCTCCATACAAAAACCCCGAAAGGCTGAGCTCCCGGGGTAAAACTTCTTATAGTGCTACTTCTACTTCTTTGATCATTTCTTTCACTGACTGAAGTCCGCCGCCTGAAAGGTACCAGTATTCACCGTTCAGGTAGATCATTTTGTCATTTTTGAATGCATTTGTTTTCTTGACTAGGTCGTTTTCAACAGAATCTTTTGCTGAAGCACCGTTGCCGATTGACGCGTCACGGTCAATGATGAACAAAATATCCGGATTTGTGTCCAGGATGTATTCAAACGTGATGTTCTGTCCGTGAGTAGAAGCCTCGATCTTTTCATCAGCCGGCTCAAAACCAAATACGTCGTGAATGATTCCAAAACGTGAGCTTGGTCCGTAAGCACTTATTTTTCCTTCAGTTGCAAGGATCATTAATGCTTTGCTGTCTGATTCAGCCGTTTTCGCTTTAATTTCTTCGATACTTGCATCAACATCCGCTAATTCTGTGTTCATTTCATCTTCTTTATCAAAAATAGTTGCAATCTTTTCCATGTTCTCTTTGAATGAATCCATGTAGCGCGCAGTATCTACACCCATGAAGATAGTTGGCGCAATTTTCGAAAGCTCTTCATATGAGTCAGACTGACGTCCGGAAATGAAGATTACATCCGGTTTCATTGCGTTGATTGCTTCGAAATCCGGCTCTTTCAGGCTTCCAAGATTTTCGTACTTTTCATCTTCATATTTCGATAGATATCCAGGAATATTAGCCTGCGGCAAACCTGCCACTTCGATCCCTAATTCATCCAATGTATCCAATACACCAAAATCGAATACCACTACTTTCTCAGGGTTTTTCTCAAGAGTTGTTTCGCCAAGTTCGTGCTCGATTGTGATTTCTGTGCTGTCAGTTTTCTCGGCACTTTCTTCTGCTGCAGGTTTATCTTCTGATGCCGCGTTGTCAGCCGGCTTGTCTTCTTCTTTCGTGTTGCCGCAAGCAGCAAGTGCAAGCATTAAGATCAATGCGAATAGGGAAAGTGTCAGTTTTTTCATTTGAATTAGTTCCTCACTTTTTTTAAGAGTTGAAATAGACGCAAATACGGCAATTTTTCATTTGTTGAATCGGGATATCCATATCATAGATTTCCCGCAGTGATTCTGAATTGATAATATCGTTCGTCGGTCCATCTTTGACGATCCGGCCGTTTTTCAGTGCCACAATGCGGTCTGAATAAACGGAGGCAAAGTTGATGTCATGCAATACGATAACGACTGTCTTGCCAAGGTCATTGACGAGCTGACGTAAAATTTTCATGATCTGTACGGAATGTTTCATGTCCAAGTTGTTCAGCGGCTCATCAAGTAAAATATAATCGGTATCCTGTGCAATGGTCATCGCAATAAACGCGCGCTGACGCTGACCGCCCGATAATTCATCCAAATAGGCTTCCTGCATATCCATCAAGCCCATGTATTCCAGCGCCTGATCCACCATCCGCTCATCTTCTTCGTGGAGACGGCCCTTACAATGCGGGAAACGGCCGAATGCCACCAGTTCGCGGATGGTCAATTTGACGTTCATGAAGTTTGATTGTTTCAAGATGGCTACGCGCTTGGCGAATTCATTGGACTTCATATCCTTCACTTTACTTTTGTCCAGCAATACTTCACCTGTATCGGCATCCATCAATCTGCTTACCATCGAAAGAAGAGTAGATTTACCAGCCCCGTTCGGTCCAATAAATGATGTGATTTTTCCGCGGTGGATGTTCACATTGACCTTTTCGACGACTGCCTTTTTCCCATAAAATTTCGTTAGCTCACGAACTTGAATCATGAAGATCGACTCTCCTTTAATAGTAAATAGATGAAGTAAATGCCACCGACAAAGTTGATGATTACGCTCAATGTCGTGGAGAACGAGAAGACCCGCTCTACAATCCACTGGCCGCCGACCAATGCTACCACACTCATCAGCGCAGCTCCGGCAATTAAGATGGAGTGCTTGAACGTGTTAAAGAATTGATACGACAGATTGGCGACAATAAGCCCAAAGAAAGTAATCGGCCCGACCAGCGCAGTCGAAACAGCAATAAGAACAGCGGATAATATCAGCATGACCTTCACGACCGTCTGATAAGATACACCTAAGTTAATCGCGGTATCCCGTCCTAATGAAAGAACATCCAGCTCATTAATATAGCGCCAGCCGATGATCAGCGTCAGCACGAGTATCGCAAATGCCCACCAGACGAGATCGCCGTTGATATTGTTGAAGCTTGCAAACATTTTATCCTGTACACGCAAGAATTCATTCGGATCGATCAATACTTGCAGGAATGTCGAGATACTGCCGAAGAACGTTCCGACGATAATACCGACCAACAGCAAGAAGTAGATCGGCCGGTTGCCCTTGCCGAATAAAAAATGATAGAGCAGTAAAGCAAACAGTACCATGGCCCCTACCGACAGCATAAAGTTGAATTGCTGATTAATCAGTACAAAATGGGTAGAACCAAAAAAGAAAATAAGGACAGTTTGAAGTAAAATATATAGGGAGTCCAGCCCCATTATGCTTGGCGTCAAAATCCGGTTATGCGTAATCGTCTGGAATATGACCGTAGAATAGGCAACCGCCACGCCTGTCAAAATCATCGCAATCACTTTGACCGCTCTTCGAGGAAGCGCGTAATCATAGCTGCCGTTCAATCCTTGAAATAAATACAATCCGCAAAACACCAATGCCAAAGCGGCTAGAATCAATAACTTTGTTCTGTTACGCATATGCCTTCCCCCTAAACAACAGATAGAGGAAGATTCCGCTTCCAATCACACCGACCATTAAGCTGATCGAGATCTCATACGGATAAATAATGACTCTCCCTAAAATGTCGCAAATGAGAAGAAAGATTGCGCCGAGCAAAGCGGTGTGCGGCAACGTCTTTTGCAGATTATCTCCTTTAAAAATCGAAACGATATTCGGGATGATCAGCCCTAAGAACGGAATCAAGCCCACCGTCAAGACAACAGTTGTCGTAATTAACGCTACTAATACAAGGCCAATATTCACAATCCGTTTGTAAGCCAGCCCTAAGTTCTTGGAGAAATCCTCTCCCATTCCAGCCACCGTAAAGCGATTCGCATATAAATATGTAATGATCAGGACCGGTATGCTTATATATAAAAGTTCATAACGGCCTTTCATGATCATAGAAAAATCACCTTGCAGCCAAGCTGACATATTCTGAATCACATTTGCTTTATAGGCGAAAAATGTGGAAATGGATGACAGGATATTCCCGAACATCAAGCCGACGAGCGGAATGAAGATCGCATCCTTAAATTTGATCCGGTCCAAGATTTGCATGAACAAAAATGTACCGAGTAGGGCGAATGTAAAAGATACCGCCATTTTTTCTAATAGTGTTGCATTCGTAAAAATAATCATCGAAACCAAAATCCCAAGTTTCGTTGCGTCCAACGTTCCTGCTGTTGTTGGGGAAACAAATTTATTGCGGCTTAGTTGCTGCATGATAAGCCCGGCAATACTCATTCCGGCACCCGCCAGCAAAATAGCAACCAGCCTCGGCAACCTGCTGATTAAGAAAATCTCTGTTTCTTCTGATCTCCAATCCAGTAAATCCGCTGGTGTGATACTGCTTGCACCGACGAAAAGCGAAAGGAGTGAGAGTAGTATGACAGCTGTAATTAAATAACGTTTCTTCATGAAGAACTCCGATATCGAATATTTGAGCTTTCTCACTTAAATGAAAATGATTATCATTCGCTCATAAACTACTTTAAGCGTTTTACGATACGAAGTCAATAGCTAATTGAAAATCATTATCATCACTTTGTGACAATCGTTTTTCCACAGTATGCTGTGTGCTGACTGCTGAAAACACTATTGTACAGCGAAAAAACTGCCCTCCGGTAATTCGGAAGACAGTTTTGTCATGTTACTTATTGCTGCTGCATGGCTTCATTCATGTCAACTGCATTATCAATCACTTCTTTTGGCACTTTGATTTCATCAATCTCATTGATTTTCGAGATATCGCCTTTGATCTTCTGTGAAATCTTCACTTGCTGGCCTTCTTCTTCCATTGTCATGACCATATCCATGTCAAAATGATTTGTGAAGAATGTTTTCTTGTCAATGGTGAATTCCACATCAATACTTTCAATTTTCATTTGAGAGATGAGATCCAACTGCGCTTCTTCCATTCCCGCAGGCATGTTTTGCTCCATCATATCCTTCATTAATTCACTGAACTTCTCGCCAGACCCTTTCAAATGAAGAATATATTCGTCATTTGTCTGTTCAAAAGTGAAATCATCGGCAAACTCTTCATACATAGAAAAGTCTACTTGTGTATTCATAGAGCCGGCCATCTGCCCTGCAACTTCTTCATACATTTCATTCGGCAATTGCATCCAGTCGCCTGACTCAGGATTTTTCATGAAAAACCCGTCTTCAGTCATAAACATTTCTACAGCCGTCTGTTCTTCGCCCATTTGCATATTCATCGTCTGACGCATAGCAAGCGGTTCAAGAATCATATCCATATCGATTGTCGAATGAACTTCCTGCTTATCTTCACCCATCTCAATGTTCTGGTCCATCTCCATGTCAGCGTGCATGCTTTGCTGTGTTTCTGACGCAGCATTCGCCTTCTCCATTACTTCTTGTACAGTGAGGTCACTTTTTACTACAACCTCTTCTTCTTTTCCAGGGTCGGTACTGGCATCCTCTTTCGGTGTTGCTGTCTGTCCGCAAGCACTTAGGGCAAATGCCAGCGCGCCGGCACCTATAAATGTTGTCCACTTTTTCATATTTGCATCTCTCCTCTTATTTTGGCTTCAATTAGTTGTACGGCCGAAAAACGTAAAAGGTTCAATTTCCCTTACTTTTCGACATAATCCGAACCATTGTACCAAATCTATCCAGTGACTCTGTAGGTAATTAAAACGAGCGTGTTAGGTAATTACACCTTATTTTGCCAGAAAGGTTTAGATACAGCAGGAGCGGGCATACTAGAAACATCCCACCCCCTTTCTCTTCTTATAAAGATAAAAGGATTTGGCTGCATGCATTGCGCATGCAGCCCTTTTTTGATTCATTATTTACAATACAAACTCCTGGAGACGTTCGCATTCGCTGACCGGCATTTCCACTGTCAGCAAAGTGCCTTCTTCTTCATAAGCAGTCTCCTTAATCGCAGCTGTCTCATTCAAATGGGACACGAGCTCTCCGCGGTCATAAGGGATGAGCAGTTTGCACGTAACATATTCTCTGAAAAGATTCTGTTCAATCAGCTTCAGCAGTTCAGGCACTCCTGCGTTTTCTCCGGCGGACATCCAGATGTTCTGATCCTGTACGCGGGGATAAGGCACTTCTGCCAAGTCTGCTTTATTGTACACATTGACTGTCGGAACACTTTCCACTCCAATATCCTGCAATGTTTCATTGGTAATATCCATCATATAACCATGTTCTTCATTTGAAACATCCACTACATGTAATAACAGATCTGCATTTTTTGCTTCTTCCAGCGTAGAACGGAATGCTTTGACCAGGTGGTGAGGGAGCTTGGAGACGAAGCCTACTGTATCCGTCAAAATAAATTCCTTCTTGCTCTGCAGTTTAATTTTTCGGACGGCCGTCTCTAATGTCGCGAACAGCATATCTTTTTCGCTGACCTGCTTTGATTGATCAGCATCTACGTATTGAAGCAGCCGGTTCATCAACGTCGATTTTCCCGCGTTCGTGTAACCGACAATCGACACTACCGGAATTCCGCTGCGCACTCGCTGTTTGCGCTGCGTCTCCCGCTGTTCACTGACATGATCCAGTTCTTTGCGCAATTTTGCAATCTGATCTTCAATCTTCCGGCGATCGAGTTCCAGTTTCGTCTCACCGGCCCCTTTGTTCTGCAGGCCTCCGCCGGTTCCCCCGCCCTGCCTGCTCAATGAAGCGCGAAGCCCGACTAGACGCGGCAATGTATATTGAAGCTGTGCCAGCTCCACCTGCATCTGTGCTTCCCTGTTGCGTGCACGTCTCGCAAAAATATCCAAGATCAGCATGGTCCGGTCAATAATTTTACATTCCAGTTCTTTTTCCAGATTACGTAATTGAGACGGTGACAGTTCATCATTGAAAATCAGCAAGTTTGCACCTGTCTCTTCATATATTTCACGGATTTCATCAATTTTTCCTTTGCCTAAATAATGAGATGGATTTCTTCTTTCAAGATTCTGTGTCACTTGCCCGACGATCGTGACATCAATTGCTTCTGCTAAGTTGCGCAGCTCCTCCATTGCATATTCGAAATGAAGATCTTTCTGTTCATGAACGCCGACTATGACGGCTTCTTCTATTAATACATCCATTTCCGTATCCTCCCCGATGTTTTTTTACAAGTAGTTTACCCTTCAGAGCGCTAACTAACCATGACTGTTCTTTCATCATCATAACAAAGATGCATACATAAGCATTCATTTCGAATATCCTGCTGAATGTTTTGTCTGTATGGTGATTGTTTTGTATGATAAGGGCAGGAAACCAGACAATATTTCCCGGGAAATTTAATTATTCGACAGGAGGAAATGACATGAATCATGAAAAGTGGCTGAAGCATACAGTGGAAATGGCAACAGAAAATGTTTCAAATGGCGGTGGTCCGTTTGCAGCTGTCATCGTAAAAGATGGTGTGATTATCGGGTCTGGGACCAATCTGGTAGAATCCGCTTGTGATCCTTCTGCCCATGCGGAGCTGCTGGCAATTAAAGAAGCCTGTGCGAAATTACAGTCGCTGGATCTGTCTGACTGTGTATTGTACGCAAGCGGCGAACCTTGTCCCATGTGTCTCGGAGCTGCTTATTGGGCAACCGTGGGCAAAATATTGTATGCCTGCAGCAAGCAGGATGCTTATGAGGAAACAGGATTTACAAACCCTGTGCAGGCTTTCTTTCTCGACCAGGAACTACAGCCCGAAGAGCGCTTTATTCCATTCATTCAGCAGAAAACTGCGGATGCATTGCAACCGTTCCTGGCATGGCAGAAACGGTTGTCCAACTGAGCTTGGGTATTTCCTGAAAGCTCTGAATAGTGTAGGATGAAAGTAGATATTCAGGAGTGAAATATATCCTGCTGAGAAAATAAAGGCGGAGGGATCGTATGGTTATTGAATTATTGAAATCTCACTCTTCAGTTCGGCGCTACAAAGACGAACCGATCACACGGGAGACCGTAACAGAATTGATTCGGGCAGGACAGCATGCAGCAAGCTCACATTTCGTGCAGGCTTGTTCAGTGCTCTATGTAACAAATACAGAAAAACGAGGACAGCTGGCAGAGCTTTCGAAGAACCGCCGTCAATTTTATACAGGCGGTGCCGTGCTTGTTTTTTGCATGGATTATAACCGCCTGTCGCATGCCGCGCGTCTGCACGGCAGAGAAATTGATTATTCTGCAGCTGAAAATGTCCTGGTCGGTGCAATTGATGTCGGTCTGTTCGCTCAGAACGTCGCAATCGCCTCTGAATCAAAAGGCTACGGCATCTGCTATATCGGCGGTGTTCGAAATGCGATTGAAGAAATTGCAGAAGTGCTTGAACTGCCAAAAGGTGTCGTTCCTTTATTCGGCATGTCCATCGGTGTGCCGAATGAATCCAACGGTGTTAAACCGAGACTGCCGGTAGAAGCGGTCTTGCACGAAAACACGTATAATGAAGAAAAATATGATGATCTGCTGCCTGCTTACGATGAGATTATGAAGGAATATTATGCTGGCCGCGATTCCAACCAGCGCGAAGCCACGTGGACTGCAGAAATGGCGGATTTCCTGGAGAAACCGCACCGTCTTCACATTAAAGGCTTTTTGGAGAAGCAAGGCTTTCTCTTTAACTGAACGCAGACAGACAGGAGTGTCAGAACATGTCAGTAGATGAAGTACTCGAACTGCTGCAAAAACGCATGACAGACGGTACTTTCATTCGGGGTACGATCAGTCAGCCCCGCTTGAAATCGAATGAAACGAAACGCATCAAAATGAAGCCTCTTGAACTGAAAGGCGAATTTTATATCCAATTTGAATATCAGCATGAGCGGATTCTGAAGCATGAGAATGTGCCGCTCGATAGTATCGCTGGCCCTCTGCAGAAGGCTCTTGAAGAATACAAGCAGTTCCACATTGAGCTGACGGATGAAACCATTCAGATCTTGCTGTCGAAGAAAATGAAGGTTTCCATCAAAAGAATTTTTCTGGATACCGAGAAAACAGTGGATTACGCACATAACCGAAAAAAACATTACGCCCTGAACGAAGGAACACCCTATCCATTTCTTGTACGCCTGGGTGTTCAGACACCTGAAGGCAAAGTGAAGAATCAGAAACATGATAAATTCCGGCAGATCAACCGATTTGTCGAACTGATCGACGATACTCTGAGCCATCTTCCGAAAGACCGGCAGATACGCATTTTGGATTTTGGTTCCGGTAAATCCTACTTGACGTTTGCTCTTTATCATTATTTACGGATCGAAAAAGGACTGGACATCCGGGTTACCGGCTTAGATCTGAAGAAAGAAGTCATTGAAGAATGCCAGACGATTGCAGAAGATTTGCAGTATGACCAGCTGGAGTTCCTGGTCGGTGATATCAATGAATATGAAGGCGACACGGCAGTCGATATGGTTGTTACGCTGCATGCGTGCGATGTTGCGACGGACATGGCGCTTGCGAAAGCTGTTACATGGGGCGCTTCGGTAATTTTATCTGTTCCCTGCTGCCAGCATGAATTGTTTTCGCAACTGCAGTCCCCGGCATTCGATGTCATGCTGCAACATGGTCTAGTGAAGGAACGCTTCGCGGCGCTCGCTACCGATTCAATGCGCGCTGAACTGCTGTCGCTTGTCGGCTATGAAGCGCAGCTTGTCGAATTCATTGATATGGAGCATACGCCGAAAAACATTCTGATCCGTGCGTACCGCAACGGCCGCCAGCCCGATCAGGCACAGATCGCACGCTACGCGACTTTCCGCGATATGCTGAACGCCCGCCCGTTTTTAGAGAAAGAACTGCAGCAGCGACTCGGATTTCTTCCTGGCAGCAGTGCGGAATAGCAGGTTACGTCCATTGAGCAGTTTTGTTGCGGGGAACTCGAGCGCTCTTTCGGATGACTCGAGCGCTCTTGCGGAGAACTCGGACGCGCTTACGGAAAACTCAAGCAACTTCGCGGGGTTCTCGGGTGTTTGCAGGGAACTCGGACGCATTTATGGAAAACTCGAACAACTACGCAGAAAACTTGAGTCCTCAATTGCCAAAACAACGCTTTATAATGTTTAAAATTAAAGGGAGCGCTATTCTTAAAAAAGAATAGCGCTCCCTTTCCCATACACTCAACGCGGCAAATGTTCAATAATCGCGTCCACTGCCTGTTTAATATGCCGCGGCTCTGTCCCGAGGTTTAAACGGATGAAGCCCTTGGACTTTTCCCCGAACCATTCGCCGTAATCGATGGCCAGTTTGCATGTATCCTGCACGAATTCCTTAACCTGATCCGGCTGAATATACGCACGCAGATCAATCCACAGCAAATACGTACCTTCGAGCGGACTGACGACCAGTTTCGGTGCATGCTCCGCAAATTGTTCCACTGCATAGCGTTCATTCGACTTGATGACGGCGCGCAGCCCGTCCAGCCAGTCCGCGCCATGGCGGAATGCGGCTTCAGAAGCGGTCATCCCGAGTAGATTGACTTCTGTCTGGTTGACCGAGTTGACGAACCGGTCGAACTGTTTTCGCAGCTCTTCATTTTCAATAATGATCTGCGACGTCAGCAAACCGGCCAGATTAAATGTTTTGGAAGCAGCCGTCACTGTGACTACTTGCTCAGAAAACTTGCCGTCCGCCACGATCGCAGACGGAATATGCGTGTGCTCGCCAAATGTCATATCATGGTGGATTTCATCCGATACAACGAGGACATCGTATTTTTCACAGATTGCCAGCAGCTTCTCCGCTTCCTCTGCCGTCCAGACGCGCCCCACTGGATTATGCGGGGTACAATGAATAAACAGCTTCACGTCATTGTCTGCAATTTTCTTTTCAAAGTCCTCAAAGTCAATTGTATACTTGCCGTCCGTATTAATCAGTTCACTGTTCACCAGCGTACGCCCGGTATCTTTCACCGCGTTGCTGAATGGATAGTAGACAGGCGACAGAATAATGACTGCATCTTCCGGTTTCGTAAAGGCATTGACGAACCAATAAAGCGCCGTCACGACACCCGTTGAAAAGCGCATCCACTCTTGCTTCACTTCATAGCCGTGGCGTTCGCGCTCCCAGTTGATGAACGCTTCATAATAGGAATCGGGCACATACGTATAGCCGAACACCCCGTATTCCACCTTCTCTTTGATTGCTTCCACTACCTGCTCAGGCACTTTAAATTCCATATCCGCCACCCAGGCAGCCAATAAATCCGCGCTGCCGAAACGTTCCTCCAGCTTATCCCACTTCAGCGAGTTCGTTCCTTTTCGGTCAATCGCATATCGTTCCAAAAACTCTTCTTTATTCATACATACATTCTCCTTTGTTTTACATATTCAATCATATCTGTCTACTCAGATTATATCATATATGCACTTTTGCTTTCTGTTCGTGTTGAACACAATATTTTTGGGGTATAGTGTAACTATTGATTTGGCAACTTGCTGGAGGTAATTATCATGAAAAAATGGATGGTATCACTGAGCTGGACAACACTGATTTTCTTCTGTTCCATTCATTCCGTAACTGCACAAGCAACAGTATATACAGATATCCCCGACTCTCACTGGGCAAAAAATGAAATTCTTCAGTTGAGCGAAATGAATGTATTGCAAGGTGATGCAGATTTGCAGTTTCGTCCCGATTCACCGCTGACAAAAGGACAGGCTGTACGGGCTTTGTCACAGGCTCTACCGACCAAAATGCCAAACCTGTTTCCTATTTCTGATATGAATGAGCCAATAAAACGTGAACAGCTGATGCAGGTATTGGCCGCTGCATTTGAAATAGAACCTGTTCAATTGATTGCATTCTGGCCTTCGCAACATGAACAGATCACTTTGGATAAAGTGGCATTACTCAAATTCGCGACCGCTAAGAATTTTCTGCAGAATGGTCCAATGACTGTTACAAGAGCTGCTTTCGCTAACGTACTGCACGGCTTATTACTGGACAGTGGCTATATTGGAGAAGCAAAATCCCACACGGTGACCGATAACGAAACATCGAAGAATTTTTCACCCCTGAACACTTCCGTTTATATAGAAAAAATACCATTTGAACGGCATCATATTTCTTTGCGTGCTGAAGAAAAAATCCGTTTGAAATCGCAGACCCAGACCAATTACGGCTTCTCGCACGATGAAATCTATACATATCAATTGGGCACAGCCGGTGCGGAATTCAAAGTGACATTCAGAAGCCTCCCAAATCAAGATATCTTTGTGTTTTCTGAACTGAAAAATCCATCGTACGTGCCTATTACAGTAGATATTTTGCAGAAGGAACAGGAAGTTTCCTATTTTGATTTATATCGCTATGACCGGTATCCGCTAATGCGTGAAAATACGGATTCAGCAGAGGCAGACATGACTTCTTATCCGACAGGTGTGCTGCGTTTCATTCGAAATGATGGTACTGTCGGAGAGCGAATGATCGGGCAATCCTATAGTTCAAAGCAGCTTTCCAAGCGATATGATAATGGCGGGGAAAGTTTCACACGTGAACTGATTGATGAACAAGAAGCTCTTTCCTATGCTTTGGCAGACGGCTCGCTGTTGTCTGTTTATTCATTGCGTTCCAAAGGACAGGATATCGCGGATCACTGGTATTTGAATTCTGACCATCAGCTATTTGATTCGAAGGAAAAGATTTATGCCTGGATGAGAGAGACAGGTCAGAATCATAAGAAGCGCAATAATTGGTATACCGCCGACGGTGCTTATAATAAGCTGGCAGAATCTACTGAGCCGATGCCAAAGTCAGGACAAAACTATGGCCGGACACTGTTAATGATGAAAGAAGACCGTGCACTGACGCTTTTTCATGAGCAGGGTGACCGCTATTTTGAAGACTTGGTCTATAACGCGTTTGTTAATCTAAAAAACTTCAAGAAGGACAAAGCATATTGGGAAACGGAAGTGACGAGCACCTATCTGAAGGACTTGTACGAGATCCATGCTCCTTTTGTTGACACTCGTTTCAATGAACAAATTGCGCTGTTTTATTATAATATTGGGAATGAATTCGATATTCCGGAAGCCAATGAACCGCTGCGGAATTATGCGGATCTGCTCGTGTCGCAGGAAGACAAAGGCAATATTATCCCTGTGAAAAAATACGCTTATTATATTGCGGATTACTTCCCGATCAATCAGGAAGTTACAACGCACGCTTCTATGAATCACGCGCTTGGCGGAATGAATATTTTACTGATGGCATATCAGGAATTCAAAGATCCGCGTTATTTGCAGACTGCGCGCCGTATCCAGCAGGCCATCGCCTACCAGAAGGAAAACTGGATTCGCGACAACGGTGATATCTGGTACCGCATTTCTCCTGACCTGACATTTAAGGGGGAGGATTATAAGCATCTGACACTCGAGGACTTGATTAACGCTTACCAGCTTTGGCAGCAGATCGATCCTGTCTATCTTCCCTATCTGGAGGAGCTGATCATTTCTAAAGCGTCCTTCTTGTCGAATGAAAATTTAGGCTATACGATGAAAATAAAAGAAGGTTTAGAACAGATTGGTCTTTCGAAGTATCTTCCAAAAGGTGAAGAAGTGACCGATGCATTGTAAAGAGCAAAGACAAGCTTTTTTGCATTAACCGTACAGGAGAGAGGCGAAGAGGAGGATCAAGCCATATCCGCGAAAGTGTACGCCGGAATGGAAATCAACGATCTCAAACCATAATTTCGGCATTGCTGAGATAGAGTCTATAGTAATGCTGTGAAATATATGAGGCTGGGACAAGACGCGGTTTTAGTTTTTTACTTTTCGGAAATTACGCTAGATTCTGCTCTTATGTCCAGCCTCGCAGAGTAAGTGACTTTTATAAATCTGAAATTTTGACGAAGCTATAGCCTTCACTTTGCAGATAGGATAATACTGCTTCGAGCCCATCTGCTGTCGCCTGATGAATATCATGCATTAGGATGGTACTGCCGTCTCTCGCCGCGCTTTTAATATTAGCAAGAAGCTGGTTTGAATCACGGGCTTTCCAATCAAGTGTATCGACATCCCATAAAACAACAGGCAAGTTTGTTTGATTGCGAACGGTCTCGTTGACAGCTCCATAAGGTGGTCTGAATTCAGTTGCCTTCTGGCCAGTAACATTTTCAATAATGGCAGATGTCCTGTTGATTTCATGCCGCGCCTTTTCTGCGCCCAACTTCGTCAAATCAATGTGATTCCATGTATGATTCCCAAGCTCGTGGCCTGCTGTTTGTACTTCCCTTGCGATTTCAGGATATTTTTCAACCATGTTACCAAGCATGAAAAAAGTTGCTTTGGCATTGTATTTTTTCAGAGTATCAAGTATTTGCCTTGTTACTTTGGGATGGGGCCCATCGTCGAATGTCAGGGCAACTTTCTTAACGTCTTTGGCATTCTCCTCTTTAGTTTCTTCATTTTCCGCAATATCTCCATTGCTATCGCCTTGATTAAGAGGGGTAATAGTCTCTTTCACAGGTGCTTTGGCAATCGCATTTTCATCAGTATCTTGCAATACCGATTTGAACTTATCGGTAAGTAAGTTATTTATATCATTTAATGGAATTACTACTACCGGAGAGCCGACTGTTCCTGCTGCGTGTACATATTCATCGAAATAAAAAATTAGAGATTCATCTGTGATGGCGAAATTATCGAAATTGTCCCAGGTGGGTTCTGTCTTTGTATGTACACTTCCGGGTGTGAGATAGTCTTCGATTACAGGATTATTGTATATTGCCTCTCGTACTAGATTAGAAAGAGTCTTAAGGTGTTTTAAATTGTGCCCGAGTACATCAGAGATTGCAAAAACTTCTCCTGATTCAAGATTCAAATGGAATGAACGAATTTTCGTCTCTCTGATAGTCTTTCCCGTTTTACTGTTGTTAACTAGAACAAAAGAGTAGTTACCTGAACGATGAGAAAGAATTTCATAAGAAATCTTCAATTCATTTTTAAATTTACTGCCGTTATGTTTAGTCAAGTAATTATGCTTTGCATCTTCTATGTAACTAGAAATAGCTTCATTAATAGAACTATGGAAACTTTGCGGATATTGAATAGTAAAAGGTGTATATAAGTCATTCGATGTTTCAGTAATAACTTTTATATCTGGATAATTAGAATCAGCAGCATCGACCGCAACTGGTGCGGGAGTGACATCTTGTTTATTTTTAGGGAATAATGCAGCCTCTCCCTTAGTGGTCAGTGTAATTAAACTGATAGCAGATACGGTTAGAGCGATAATAATAATTGATAATGTAACATCAATCCAGAGCGAACGGCGTTTTCTATGTGTTTTTTTCATACTTACTACTCCTCGTTTATAAAAAATTAGACGTACACTTCTCGTTAAAAACTTTTATGAACAATGAACCTCGTGTAAAAATTCACCACTATACACACTCTTACAATATATTTTGCAGAAGCAGCAAACACGTAAATGTGTTTGCTGCTTTGAAATGAAAAGAAATTAGTTAATATATTTGTCGCTGACCAATAAATTCCCAAGTATATCCGATGGAATCTCGAACGTCACAACCCCCATGTAGCCGGGTGCTACTTCATATTTGTCGAATGATATAACAAGTTTATGATCAGTAGTAATATAGAAGTTTTGATCAGGTTTGATTACTTTAAATTCGAATTCGGATTCATCGGACTGGAAATAACTGATCCCTTCGTCCATCGACATTTGTCGCTTCATTTCACTTGCTATATACGAACTAATGACATCAATATATTTGTCATCTTTGAAGAGACTGGGAAGTGTAATGACTACGTTTTGCTGTTTATCGATTGTATCGTACTTCATCACCGTTGAAGAGGAGCCGACCGTATTTACCTCATAGCGAGCAATCGATAGAAGCTGGCTGGTATCGGTCATTACTTCGTATCCCGTATCAATTCCCAGGTGACCGTCCCCTGACTTTTTCATTTCAGCAACTTCCGCTTCAAATTGTTCGAAGAGCGCCTTATTTTCTTCAATATATTTTTCATTTAATGAAGCCTGCAGCTCTCCGTTTTCTAACCCGTCAATCGCAGGTGTATCAAGATTGGCTTGGTATGTCTTTTCGTCTACAGTGAATTTTTGAACAGTGAAAACCTCTACAATAACTCCTAATCCAGGAATATTCACCATCGATTGTGCCATGGCTGGACTCATGTTGATGCCCCCGACAAATAATGCCGCTGCTGCTGCAGCTCCAATCGCCCAACGTTTTAGAATTGGACGTCTCTTATGTACTGCTTTAGCCTGACGAACGGAATTTTTTACGACATCTTCCAACTCTGCCGGAATTTCTATCGCCTCATAGTCTTTTTTTAACTTATCAATTCTTTTCATAATCTAAAATCCTCCCCAATTTCAATGCGTAATTTTTTTAATGCGCTATAGAGCCTGGTTTTCACGGTATTGATATTTTGGCCAGTCACAGCTGCAATCTCATCAATTTTTAAATCCTCGAAAAAACGGAGAATGATTAGTGTCTTATATTCCGGAGGTAGCTGATCAATGGCATCTTGTAAATCTATATCCGAGAATTCGTCTTCAATTTGCGGCAAATGAACCAGCAAATTATCATCATCCATTGCCGAAACCCGTTGATTTTTTCTAATATAATCAATCGATGTGTTGATAACAATTCGGTAGAACCATGTTTTCAAATAGGTGCTTTCTTTGAGGCTACCGACTGATTTAAGTGCTTTGAATATAGATTCTTGGACAATATCGAGCGCAATTTCTTTATTTCTAACATAGCTGTACGCAAGGCGATAATGAGATTCTCGATTTTCTATTATAAATTTCTCTATAAGTCTAAAATGTTCTTTTTTTGTCATGACAAATATTCACCTTTCCCCATTTTCAACACGTCGCGATCACGTTCTAGTTATTCGACGGAACAGCTGTTTAAAAAGTTTGGATTGATTTTCATTTAAATCATCGGCCGGGTGCTTTATTGCAAACTTAAATCTATAGACAGCTCAAAGACCGCTAATTCATATGCAGATTAGCGGTCCTTTTTATACATTCATTTGAATCTTCTCTCTTTGGTTATACTAAAGCTAAGAAAGCTCAGCCTCTTTTCTGTCTATCCGAATAAACACTCATCGCATCCCGCATGAACACCGCCAGCCCCTCGCCGAACTGATCGATATTTTGCTTGAAGCGCTCATCCGCCACATACATTTCACCCAGCCCTTTAAACGCATCCAATGAATAGCTGCCCATTCGGTTCAGCAGTTCAAACCATTCTTCAATAACGGCCTGCGCTTCGTTAGAATCTGCTTTTCCATGCCGAATTTCTGCCAGTTTGAAATAAATCCGGTTCATTTCATCCTGCACATCTTCTCCAAACTTCCGGCTGGTCTGCTCCACTTCTTTCTCTCCCCATCTCGCCTTCGCTTCTTCTCCATATGGGTTCTTTCGAAAATCGAATCCCTTGAACTTCTCTTCATTTGTCATCGTGTCTTCCCCTTTCTCTGATTGGATCGTACGGTCAATCGTACGGAGCATAACTTCCAGCTGCACTTTTTTCTGCAGCAGCATTTTCCGCTGCAGTTCCAATGCTTCCAAACGCTCAAACGACGGACTTTCCAGCAGTTCTTTTATTCGCTTCAATGAAAAACCGAGTTCCTGAAAGAATAAAATTTGCTGCAAGTCGGCCAGATTTCCATTGGAATATAGACGGTAGCCTGCTTCAGTCACTTCATCTGGAATGAGCAGTCCAATATCGTTGTAGTGATGCAATGTGCGAATACTGATGCCTGTCAATTCTGCCACTTCTTTTACTTTCATTGGATCCATCGCCTTTCATCTTTACTATAAGGCCTTACGTAACGTGAGAGTCAAACATTTATTTTAAATGTTTTATTGAGCCTTCAGCTTTGAAGCTTTCAGACAACTGCGTTAGTATAATGCTAGAATCAAGAAATTCCGATATGGAAGGAGATTTTACATGACACAATTATTCAAAGCATTGACAGTCGATAAACAAGAGGATGATTTTTCAGTAGAGGTACGCGAACTTTCACTTGATGATCTTCCTGAAGGTGACGTGGTCATTCGTGTTCACTATTCAGGCATTAACTATAAAGATAGTCTGGCATCTATACCTGACGGAAATATCGTACAGAACTACCCAATGGTTCCCGGCATTGATCTGGCGGGTGTGGTGGTTTCTTCAACGGATCAACGGTTCAAAGAAGGTGATGAGGTCATTGCGACGAGTTATGAAATCGGCGTCTCACACTTCGGAGGTTACAGCGAATACGCAAGAGTGAAAGCCGACTGGGTTGTGCCTCTTCCCTCAGGTCTTTCATTAAAAGAAGCGATGATTATCGGGACAGCAGGCTTTACAGCAGCACTGTCTGTTCAGCGTTTAGAAGATAATAATCTGTCGCCTGGTAAAGGGAAAGTTCTGGTGACAGGTGCAACCGGCGGAGTAGGAAGCTTTGCGGTTTCGTTTTTATCTAAACTTGGCTATGACGTCGAAGCGAGTACTGGAAAGCAGAATGAACATGCATATTTAGATTCTCTGGGAGCCAAGTCCATTGTATCTCGTGAAGAGGTTTATGACGGTAAGATCCGCTCTCTCGGCAAGCAAAAATGGGCAGCAGCAGTCGATCCGGTCGGCGGGGAGCCGCTAGCTTCGTTATTAAGCCAGATTGAATATGGAGGATCAGTCGCTGTAAGCGGATTGACTGCCGGCACTAAATTACCTACAGCCGTGTTCCCTTTCATTTTACGTGCCGTGAATCTGCTCGGCATTGATTCTGTATACTGCCCAATGGATACACGTAAAAAAATATGGAATCGCCTAGCAACAGACCTGAAACTTTCAGATCTGGAACAGCTTGTGCAGAATGAGATTTCATTGGAAGAACTGCCTGATGCATTACCTGCTTTACTGAAAGGCCAAGCACGCGGACGGACCATTGTAAAATTAATTTGAGTATTTGAAAGAGCCATCCTCACATTGCAGGATGGCTCTTCTCATACGATTAACGTTCTTCTCCCAATAACTTAATCGTTTCATCATATTCACGTTCAATTTCAGCATTCTTTCTATACGTTGCCAAACTGACGATATACGTCACGATCAGACAAGTAATGAAGCCCGGCACAATTTCATACAATGAATTCGACAGGAATTTGAAACTCCCCCAAATTCCCACTGTAATCGCTCCGGCGACCATACCGCATAGTGCACCCTGCGGAGTGATCTTCCTCCAGTAGAGTGATAACAGAATGACAGGGCCAAATGCACCGCCGAAACCTGCCCAGGCGAATGAAACCAGTTTTAATACCGATTCTTTATTCGGCCACGCAAGAATCACTGCAACCACTGCAACGATCATAACTGCGGCACGTCCTAAAAAGACATATTGCCGGTCTGACGCGTTCGACTTAAAGACAGCTTTATATAAATCTTCGATCAATGCAGATGACGTCACGATCAATTGAGAAGAAATCGTACTCATCACTGCAGCCAATACTGCCGCCAGCATGATTCCTGCAATCAATGGATGGAAAAACAGTTGGCCGAGAACTATAAAAACGGTTTCCGGATCTGCAAGCTCTGCTGCATTTTGCTGGAAATACGCGATTCCCACCAATGCTGTAGCAATTGCACCGATCAAACTTAACAGCATCCAGCCGATTCCGATCCGTCTCGCACTTTTCGTTTCTTTTACCGATTTTATTGCCATGAAACGTACGATAATATGCGGCTGGCCAAAGTATCCCAGTCCCCATGCCAGCGAGGATATAATTCCCAGCAAACCGATGCCCGATGAAAAATTAAACAGCGCAGGGTCTACTTGACGTATACTGTCCGCTGTTGCTGCAAATCCGCCAGTCATGAAAATCCCGGCGGACGGCACTAAGATCAGCGCCAGAAACATGATCAATCCCTGAACGAAGTCTGTATAGCTTACTGCCAAAAAACCACCGAACAGTGTATAGGCAATGACCACTGCTGATACAATCAACAGTCCTGTATGATAGTCCAGCCCGAATGAACTTTGAAAAAATTTCCCTCCGGCGACCATTCCCGATGAAACATAGAAAGTGAAAAACACTAATATGATGATTCCTGAAGCCACACGAAGTAAACGCGATGTGTCCTTTAATCTATTCTCCAGGAAGCTTGGAATCGTTATGGAGTTATTCGATACTTGCGTATACATACGCAGACGCGGTGCCACAAGCAGCCAGTTTAAATAGGCCCCGATTGTTAATCCGATGGCAACCCATGCTTCGACCATGCCGTTCAGATATATTGCACCCGGAAGACCCATTAAGAGCCACCCTGACATGTCGGAAGCTCCGGCACTCAACGCCGTAACTGCCGGTCCCAGTGAACGTCCGCCCAGCATATAGTCTGTCAGATTGGATGTCCGTTTGAACGCGTACCATCCGATGAATAACATAGCTGCCATATACAAGATGATCGAAATGAGCTGATACGCTTGTTCCGTCATACAATCTCCCTCCTTTTTTAAAATAACAGTCCTATTTTACATGATTCGCAAACTTCTTTGAACCATAATCCTGAAGTGTGTATATTGAAACTATTGCTATCGACAATATTCCCCGGGAAATATGAATTTATGACATGATTCTTCCTGCCAATAAGTGCAGGTCAATCCCAGTGTTTTCTTCGGCTCTATAACATTTCTCATTATTTTTTCGAAGGTACTGGCAATGATGAAACCCCGCCGCCCTTTGATTCGTATAAAAGGAAACATAAGGAGGAGATCGAATGTTACACACGACAACGAACACACTGCAAGACCGGACAATCGAAACATACCACGGAATTGTATCTGGAGAAACCATTATGGGAGCAAATATTGTCCGCGATATCTTTGCTTCCGTCACAGATATTGTAGGCGGAAGAAGTTCAGCATATGAGAGTAAGCTGACAGAAGCCCGTGAAACTGCAATTGAGGAAATGTCAGAAAAAGCGCGGCGCATGGGAGCTAATGCTGTAATCGGAGTAGATTTGGATTTTGAAATGGTGCGTGAAGGTATGATGATGTGCATCGCTACCGGTACGGCTGTGACGTATAGAGAGGGTTTGTAAATATATGAATAAAAGAGAGGATGCAACACCCTCTCTTTTTCTTATTGCTTTTCATTTGGATATAATTCTTCTAAAAATATAACGGATTGCCCGATTAATTCCTTCATCACGTCCACGTCGATATCTGCAACTTTGTTAATATACACACACGCTTTACCGCTCGTGTGCTTGCCGAATCTTTCCAACAACCGTTCACGCTCAGCATCACCCGTTGTGAAATATAAGCTGATCTTCGCCTTTCGCGGTGAGAATCCGACAAGCGGCGCGTCCCCTTCATGACCGGTCTTATATACATAATGATAAGAGCCGAAGCCTATTATACTGGGTCCCCACATCTTTGCTCCATATCCCGTAGTGTCTGTAAAGATATCAAGCAACCGATAGGCATCTTCCCGTTTTTTGGGATTCTCCACACTCTCAATAAATTCAATTACACTATCATCGGTTCGCTTCGTCTTCAATTCATACAACCGGATTCAGCTCCCTTCACCCCAATATCTCAGCCACCCGTCCGACTTGTCCATCTTCCAGCCGCACCTTAATGCCATGCGGATGAAAGCTCGAGTTCGTCAATAAATCTTTGACAATCCCTTCTGTCTTTACTCCGCTGCGCTGGTCTTTCTTTAAAATGACTGCTACACGCAGTCCTGGTTTAATATCTGCTCGATTCTGTCCGTTCATAGGATGATCGCTCCTCTTTTTTATTCAGTGTACCATAGAACGCCCGATTCCCTGCTGCTGAACCCGTGATTGGTGCGGTTGTAAAGCCGTTTGGCGCGCTTGTATGCGGCTTTGGTGCGGTTCTTTGCCGGTTTCGCTCGGTCCGATCCTCTTTTGGCGCGCTTCGATAGAGTTTTGGCGCGTTTAACTAGCGTTTTGGCGCGGCAACCATAGACTTTTACGCGAATGCAGAAAACCAAGCAAAGTACATCTACTGAATGAAAAGAACAGGCATGATACAATGAAGTCTATCAAACTAGGAGGGGATTTGTATGCGTTTAACAGTATACTTAGCCGGGGAGATACATACGTCGTGGCGGGAAGAGGTCAAACAGCAGGCGGAGAAGCTGCAGCTGCCGGTTGATTTTGTCGGACCAATGGAAAATCACGACCGCTCAGATAACATCGGAGAAGAAATTTTGGGAGAGCAGCCGGACGCCATTTTTAAAGACGCAGCGGCTTCCAGCTTCAATAACCTGCGCACCGAGATTCTTATGAAGAAATCAGACGTCGTCATTGCGCTGTTTGGAGAGCAGTACAAGCAATGGAATACTGCAATGGACGCAAGCGCTGCTGTAGCATACGGCAAGCCGTTAATTTTAATTCGCCAAGAAAATCACCATCATCCGTTGAAAGAATTGTCGCGCAAAGCTCATGTCACCGTAGAATCGGTCGACCAGGCCGTACGTGCGCTGCAATATATTTTTGAATAAACACTTCAGGACACAGCCTGCTGTGTTCTTTTTTTTTCGCAAAACTTTACGAATGAAAACCTGGTTTCTTTTATTCCCAGACGTTAAAAATAAGCCGTATATTCCGTCTGCCCTAATCCTGCTTCGGATGGTAGAATAGAAGTATAGAAACAGGAAGGGGTAACCGAATGTCGCGAAGAAGAGGTATTCGCCAGCAATATATTAATATCTTTATTGTATCATTGTTAGTGGCTGTAATCGGCATGGGCAGTATGTATATATATGTAAAGAGTTCTTGGGCCGAGCTAGAGGAAAATCAGCAGGAGACTTTTGAAAAGTCCGAATTAGTAGAGCAAATATCCAATTCTGTTCAAGACCTGTTCTTTAGAATCCGCGGATACTATGCTTTTCAAATAGAGGATGAATTGAACGGAGCCTATCAGGCAATTCAGGACATTCATACGTATTCAAGACAATATAAAGCACTTCCCCTCAATGAAGAGGAGCAAAAAATCGTAGAAGAGATTGATGATTTTCTAACCGACTACGAAAATGTGACGCTGCCCAGAGCCATTCAGTACGTGCAGAAAAACGATTATGAAGGGCTGCGCGAACTTGCGAATGGCGGAACGAATTCTTCAGTCAACCGCTTTATCAAATATGCCAATGATTATAATCTCAATGTAAAAGAAATGCTTCAAGAAGACTATCAACAAACAAAAAACCAGACAAACCAATTCTTTTTGCTTATCACTTTGCTGGGACTTGCGTTTTTACTGATTCCAATTTTCATGGTATGGAATGTGATGAAACGGGTAATTCGACCTGTCGAGACCATCACACATGCAGCAGATCGATATGAAACGGATGGAAAAATTTTATTTCAGCTGATAGACAGAGAAGATGAAATAGGCGCTTTATCGCAAGCTCTTCACAAAATGATGCAGCGGATTCAAACGAACGAACAGGAATTGCTGGTCCAGAATGAAGAGTTAATTTCTCAGCAGGATGAATTATTTAATCGCCAGACAAAAATGGAATACGCTTTATCGGAAGCCCGTTTTTCTAAAGTTCGTCTGGAGCGTCATAACGGACTTAGTCATTTATTGTCCTTTTCGCTGGACAAGCAAGAAGTCTGCGATCAAACATCCGAGTACCTGAATACCATCTATCATTCAGACCTCAGTTTATTATGGTTTCCTATAAGTGACACTTTTTCGTTAAAAGGTATGTCCAATGAATTTTTTGAAGAGATAAAACATGAGCGGATGGATTATCTGAAACTTCGCTTGGAAACAGAACCTTATTTTATCATCAAGCGTGAGGCAGGCTATGAAAAGGGTGTCGCAGAAAATACCACTTTCGTTTACGACTTTGTCACAGGCATATACAATTCCGCAAACCACTTGAGCATCATTGCCATTCTCTCCCGAATCGGCAAGCCGTTTACTGAGGATGACCAGACGGACTTATATGGTTTATTTAAACGCATTGCAATAGCCGTCGACCGGATCGAACAGCATGAACTGATCAGCCACGAGCGCCAATTGAATCAAAATATTTTAGACAATATCAATGAAGGCATCCGTTTTGTTTCCAATAACAACGAGGAGGATAAATACAATACGGCACTATTTGAATTGCTGGGTATGGAGCCTAAAGCATGGCCGCGGGAAGAATGGACAGAACACTTCCTTCAGCAGATTAATGAGCCTGAGCAATACCGGGTGTTTTTAGAAGAAGCGCTGGACCCGGATAATCAGGAGATGAACCATAATTCATACATTGTCTCACTTCCTTCAGAACAGTCGCGAGTCATGAATGTTTATAGTGTGCCCATATTGATCAGCGGAGAAAAAGTAGGAACCATTTTCGTTCATCGCGATATTACGCGTGAACATGAAGTAGATCAGATGAAGACTGAATTAGTCTCTACGGTGAGTCACGAACTGCGAACGCCGCTGTCCAGTATTTTAGGTTTCTCTGAGCTATTGCTGAATAAAGAGATGGATGAAAAACGCAAGAAACGATATCTGGAAACAATTCAAAGCGAAGCCAATCGACTGACTTCTCTCATCAATGACTTTTTAGATATTCAGCGAATGGAATCAGGCCGTCAGACATACGCCGTTGAAGATGTATCGATAGCCGAACTGGCAGAACAGACAGTTGTGTCAGTACAGTCTTCTCTGCATTCCATTCAATTACAGGACGTTACCTGTTCTTCCACTGTAGTCGGCGACAGAGAACGGCTGCTTCAAGTATTCAAGAATATAGTAGGCAATGCCATCAAATTTTCTCCAGACGGCGGTAAGATAAGAGTCACGTTGAGAAATCAGAAAGATAGGGTTATCGTCTCCATTTCTGATAAAGGGATTGGAATTCCTCAAAATGATATCAGTCACTTATTCGAGAAATTTTATCGTTTTGATAATAGTTTCAGCAGAAAAATCGGCGGTACAGGTCTTGGTCTATCTATTTGTAAAGAAATCATCAACAATCATAATGGCCAAATTTGGATTGACTCGGAAGAAAACGTTGGTACAACTGTATTCTTCTCACTTCCGCTTAAACAACAACTGCCGAATGAGCCGGTTAATCTTGAATAACCTCTCGTGGTCATAGTGGAGGATGATGTAAGCATCGCTTTATTATCAGATGAAGAGCTGACAAGTAGCGGATTTTCTGTTGTACACCATGAAACTGTGGAGACGGCATTAAAATGTATCCAAAAAATGCAGCCCGCTGCAGTAGTAGTAGATTTAATTCTGCAGGACGGTGAAACAGGCTGGGAGTTAATCGGGCAGATGAAAAAGCTGAAAGATACAGAATCAATTCCCATCATCATCTCTTCCTCTGTGGAAAAGGATCCTCGATTGATGGAAAAATTTCATGTCGATCACTATTTGACGAAACCTTATCCGCTGCATGATTTTTCTGCAACAATCATACAAAATATACACCGTTCGGACGGCAGAATTTTATATCCACAAAGTGATCATCCCGACAAAAAATGAAAAAACGTTCTTTCCAATTTGGAGAGAACGTTTTTTTTCTAGCTTCCTGTTAGAAAAATGATTTCAGCAATTCCATTAATTCATTCGGACTAAAAGGTTTTGACACAAAGTAGGCAGCACCTTTTTCCATCGCAGCCGCCTGATCGGCCAACTGTGCTTTTGCTGTGAGCATGACCACTGGGGTTTGAAGATTCATAGGCTGAATTTTCTCCAGCACTTCCAGTCCGGTCATATGCGGCATCATATAATCAAGAAGGACTGCATCATAGTGATTCTCTTGGATTTTCTTAAGACCCTGCAAACCGTCCTCTGCTTCATCCACGATGAACCCTTCGAACTCTAATGTATCCGTCAGCAACATGCGAAGTATTTCCTCATCATCTACTACCAGCACTTTTTTTCCTGTATGTGACAATTTGGAGGCGCCCCCTTCCTCTTACTCTCTCTTATCAAATAAACGTGTGGCCAGCTTATCAATACGTCCGAGTACCTCAGCCGGCTGAAATGGTTTGATGATATAGTCATCAGCACCCAGCCATAAAGCTGCCTTAATATCATTGGCACTCTTTCTGGCCGTCATCATAGAAACTGTTACATTTGTTTTAGCATGATCACTCTTCAGACGGCTCAACACTTCCAAGCCATCCATTTTCGGCATGACACCATCCAGCAGTACAATGAAGTAGTCATCCGGCGAATACCAGTCATCTTCTAAAAATGCAGGACCGTCAGAATAAGTTTTCACCATAATTTCAATATCTGATGATTTTAATTCCAATAAGGTTTGCTGAAGAATCTGACGAATGAATGAGTCATCATCTACGATTATCACCATTAGCTTTCGTTTGACTGCCAGCTTGCATTGATCATAGACAACTGTTTTATTTCTGCCTTCACGTTTTGCCTGATATAAAGCTTGGTCTGCAGCAGAAACTAACTCCCCGATATTCCCTTCATACGTTGCGCTTCCTGCTGAAAAGGTAACTTGAAAGGTCTCCTCTCCCGAAGCGAAAGACATAGCATTGAAACTCGAGCGGATGCGTTCCACCGCGTTGACAGTCTCTTCTGCCGGTATATTTGCAAATAACAGAGCAAACTCTTCCCCGCCATAGCGGAACACATAGTCGCCCTCTCTTTTTTCTTCTTTAATGATTTCACCAAATTTACGAAGCACTTCATCTCCTGCCGGATGGCCAAATAAGTCATTCACTTGTTTGAAATGATCCAAGTCCACCATCACTAAAGAGAAAGACCCGTCCAATTGATCAGCATTCTTTGCCAGGTTATTGATCGTTTCATCAAAATACCGGCGATTGCCAACCCCTGTCAGACTGTCTGTAATCATGCTGCTGCTAATAGCACGCTGGCGTTGCTGCCGATTGAACAAATAAGGGAAAAAGACATCCATATCAAAGGGTTTTTCAATAAAATCCATCGCACCTCTGCGATAACTCTCAATCTTAAAATCTTTTGTCGCATGTTCACTGGAAATAGCCAATGTCGTATTTTTCTGTCTCGCAGTCTCTGCTATTTGATCCAGAACTTCAAAACCGGTCATGTCAGGGAGTTTGTGATCAATAATAACGATGCTCGGCCGCATAGAATAAAATTGCTCAATACCTCTTTTTCCGTTTAGAGAAATGATGACTTGTGCACCGAATTTCTCAAGCAGCTCTTTTAAATATGAAACAAATTCCAGATCATCATCAATAATTAAAATAAATGTTTCGGAGTCCAAACGGTTTACGTACCGATCCGGCAATTGAAATTCTTCTTTTTTTACAGCAATTGAGTCATCAAAATACATGCGAATGCGATTTTTCAAGTTTTCCAATGAGGTAACCGGAATTTTCTGATCATTGGAAGAGGATAAGATCTCCAGCTGAGAGGCACAAAAAAGTGATAACTGATGCAATCCGATAGTTCCGGACGTACCTTTGAGTTTGTGCAGAAAGTAATACAGCTCACGCTCAGTTAAGCTGCCTCTTGTTTCCCACTCATCAAAGATATTCTCTGTTCTCTGTGCTAGCATATCCTGATATTTTTTTTGGCTCATTCTATCTGTTTCCCCCCGTTCATCGGAAGCATTTCCCCAACGGCCTCTACTTCAAGTACCGCTTTATACAATCATTTATGAAAGAAAGCCGGAAACATAGGTAACCCCTGTTTCCAGCTGCGAAACTATTCGTTTACTCCAAGCCCATTTCCTCAATCACTACTTGTGAAATTCGTTCTGAATAGTCTTCGCACAGTTCCTTTGTCGTCGCTTCTACCATGACTCTGACAAGCGGTTCTGTTCCTGAAGGGCGGACTAAGACACGTCCTTGTCCCGCCATTTCCTTTTCCACTTCATTGATCATGCTGGCAATGCGCAAATTATCCATAACGGCATGTTTGTCAGCCACTCGGATATTTACGAGTTTTTGTGGATATATAGTCATTTCATTGGCTAAGTCAGATAGTTTTTTGCCTGTTTGCTGCATGATATTTACTAATTGCAAGGCAGTAAGCAAGCCGTCCCCTGTCGTATTATAATCCATGAAAATGATATGTCCGGATTGTTCGCCGCCTAGATTATACTGGCCATTTCGCATTTCTTCCACTACATACCGGTCACCGACAGCCGTTTGTACACTTTTCATTCCAAACTGCTCAAGCGCCTTATAAAAGCCTAAATTACTCATCACAGTTGACACAATAGTATCTGCTTTTAAACGTCCTTTACTATGTAAGTAACGTCCTACAATAAACATGATCTGATCGCCGTCTACTATATTTCCCTTTTCATCTACCGCAATGAGACGATCTCCGTCGCCGTCAAAAGCAAGGCCGATAGCTGCATTTTTCTCTACGACCAGTGCAGCCAGCGTTTCAGGATGTGTAGAACCGACGCCATCATTAATATTTAATCCGTTTGGTGAAGCTCCCATTGTCGTTAAGTCCGCATCCAAATCTGCGAATACATGCGTAGCCAATACAGAAGTAGCACCATGTGCGCAATCAAGTGCTACATGGATTCCATCAAAATCTTCATCCACTATTTGTTTCAGATATTGGATATATTTTTGGCCGCCTTCAAAATACTCTGTAATCGTTCCTACCCGTCCGCCAGTCGGCCGCGGCAGCTGATCTTCTTCTTCGTTCAGCAGTTTTTCAAATTCTGCTTCCTGATCATCTGTCAACTTGAATCCATCCGCGCCAAAAAACTTGATTCCATTATCTTCTACCGGATTGTGGGAGGCAGAAATCATGACGCCCGCCTGTGCGTTCATTACTCTTGTGAGGTAGGCAACGCCCGGTGTGCTGATAACGCCCAGTCTCATAACTTCTGCCCCTACCGAAAGGAGTCCTGCGATCAATGCATTTTCTAGCATTTCACCGGAAATACGTGTATCTTTACCGACAAGAACTTCTGCCTTTCCTTCAATATCTCTCGTGAATAAATAGCCGCCAATTCGTCCTAGTTTAAATGCTAATTCAGGCGTCAGCTCGGTATTTGCAACTCCGCGGACTCCATCTGTACCAAAATACTGTGTCATTTTAACTTCTTCCTTTCGATCATATCCTCATTGGATTAAATCTGTTGTTGTCAGGCTTTTGTTTCTACGGATTTTATATCCAGCACGGCATTGCGCACTGCCAGCTTCCATGTGATGCCTTTAGGCGCTTCCACCAGTAATGCAGCTGCTTGCCGGCCTTCCGTTTTTACATCTGACGCATCTATATAGATTAAGATATCTGTACGTTTCATTTGTTCAAGTTCTTCTTTTGTGCCTGTCACTTGCAGGGAAACATTGCCGTTAGCCGGCTCCGCAATCGATGCTGTATAGGCAGCGTCAAGATTCCGGATGGAGATGGGCACTTCACTAATTTGCTGGGTGATTTGACTGGGAACTGTTACATTCTCAGGATTACTGTCTTCCGGCGGAGGAGCTGTTTCCTCATCCACCGGCTTTGCAGCAGATTCCTCTGATTTATCCGGCTCATCAGAATCTGCCGGTTCGCCGGCTATTACTACTTGGACTTTTACTTTATTAGGTGTCACTTTGCTGACATCATTCGGCTTTTTAATGGCCACTTCCACTTTACCGGATTTACTGACCTTCGAAAGATCGACTTCTGCAGGAATCTCTTTCACTGCATCCACCGCACTTTTCGGACCATAGACACGGACAGACTGCTCTTCTAATGTCACACTCTCTACAGTCAGGTCACCGGCCGGCTTCCCTTTACGAATAAGCTTCAACGGTACATCGCGGCTGTATTCCTTCACATCCACCTTCACCGTCACTTCTTCCGGTTCCAATGAAACAGATAATTTATTCAGATCACGGTCAAGCACACGAACACGCGCTTTTTGCTCAAACGATTTATTTATTTTATCATCCCCAGTTACAGAGACTTTGACAAAGCTGATGGCTTCCACAATACTTTTAGCCCCTGTGACATTGATCGAGCCCGGCTGTACATCCATACTTTTTACTTCATAACCTTCCGCCAGCAGCCTGGTGTTCATTTCAGGATCTATGCGGAATGACTGCGTGACTTTTTCTTCGATATTGACATGAACATTTGGCGGTTCAATCCTTACATCCAATTTATCGGAAAGATTCTCTGCCTGTATCCGAACTGTATGTTCACCTAATGTCAGATCCTGCAAATCTAATTTCAATGTGAAATCTTTCAGCACCTTCGTTGTCTGCACAATATTGGCGGGCCCTTCAATCGTCATATTGACCATCTCAGGAACACCTGTCACAACCAGGTTTTCTGTATCGTAGTACACCTCTACCGGTACATCTTGAATCAGGGCGAACACATCATTTGCAGTATTACGGTTCGTTTGATCTTCTGCTTTCACTGAGAAAAACAGCGTAAGCGCCAAGAACAGGGCAATCAGACGCAGAAACCAGGGGCTGTCTATGAATTTATCCATTATTTTTCTTCCCCCACTTCCATAGAGAAGTATCCGCTTGACCGGTTTCGCTGCCGAACCATGAAATTCTCAATAACTTTTCGAATTCCTCCATATCTAAATGACGGTTGATATCTCCGTCCGCCGTTAAGCTGACTGCACCCGTTTCCTCAGATACAATAATCGTTACGGCATCTGTCACTTCACTGATGCCGAGTGCTGCACGGTGGCGTGTACCCAGTTCTTTAGAGATGAATGGGCTTTCAGACAACGGCAGGTAGCAAGCTGCAGCGGCAATGCGGTTCTTAGTTACAATAACTGCCCCGTCATGCAGCGGCGTGTTAGGAATGAAAATATTGATCAGCAATTCGGATGAAATATGCGAATTCATCGGGATTCCTGTTTCAATATATTCGCTTAAACCTGTTTCTTTCTCAATTGTAATCAAAGCGCCGATCCGACGCTTCGCCATATAACTGACCGATTTGCTGAAAGCACTCACTAAGCGGTCGCGCTCTTCTTCTTCCTGCATGGCAGTGCGCGCAAACAGCCGGCCTCTTCCCAATTGCTCAAGGGCCCGGCGCAGTTCCGGCTGGAATATAATGATTGCAGCTAAGAAACCCCATCTGAGAACTTCTTCCATTATCCACTGAAGCGTATTTAAACCCAGCCATTCCGTCACATAACGACCGATTAGGATAACAAATATCCCTTTTAGTAACTGAACTGCTTTTGTGCCTTTAATAATAGTAATTAATTTATATAATACGAACCAAACCAGAAGCACATCCACAATATTTTTCAAAATTTCCATTGGTGCTAATGTTGTTACCTGCTCCAAAACCGGCATGTGCTTCCCCTACCTTTTACAAAAGTTCTTATTCATACAGTATAGCATATTTTCCAGCTTACATGCCTGCCTTAAGGGGATGCTTCTATTTTTTGGACATTAAAAAAGTGATGCCGGAAACCCTGTTCCCGCATCACTTGATAAATGTTTACATCCTCTTATTCAGTTTGCTCTTTATCCGCTTTGGAAGAAGGGATCACATCTCTTGCAACAGACTTTATTTTGTACCAGAGCCAGTCGAATACTTCGTTGATTTCTTCACTGGAACCAGTTATGACAGCGGTGGAAGCCATAAACTTTGAACCGCGTATCACTGTTACATTGCCATCGACTTCTCCCTCAATGCGCAAATCACCGTTCTTCACGACAAGATCGCCTTTCACGGTTTCACCGGCAGGCACCACCACAGTTTCACCTTCCACCACTACATTCGGCTGTTTGGTAAATGAAAATTGCTGTTCATTTTCAAAACTGGAGAAGAATGATGCACTCATCAGAATCAGGAACAGTGCAGCCGCTGCCATCATAGGATGCTGCCGCAGCCATTTCTTCGGCCCCTTTTTCACATTTTGCTGAGGCAATCTTGCTGTTACTCCGCTTACAAAGCCTGAAGGCGCCTGAACAGTTTCGACACTGCTGAATAAGTTCACTGTCTGTTCTAGCTCTTCCATCATATTTCGGCATTCGTCACATGTGCTAATGTGCTCTGTTAAGATTTTTTCTTCTTCATTTGTAATTTCACCATCTAACAACGCATGCATATAATGGACAACATGTTTAGGACATTTTTTCATGAATCCAACCTCCTACATACTCCCCATTTGTTGCCGAAGCGCTTCTCGCCCTCGGTGTACTCTTGTCTTGACAGTCCCTAAAGGCATTTCTAAGATATCAGCGATTTCCTGCAACTGTAGGTCTTCCATATATCGCAAAATAATAATTGTTCGGTATTTATCGGGCAGCCTGTTCACTTCATACTGGATACGTTCCTTCATTTGCATCTTTTCCACTTCTTCTTCCGGAAGTTGCTGATCAGCTGCGATTTGCGAATACATATCTAACCCTTGTGTACCCGGCACTTCTGCGTCTAAATAATAATCCGGTTTCTTCTTGCGAATGCGGTCAATGCACAGATTGGTCGCAATCCGGTATAGCCAAGTGGAAAACTTCCGCTTTTGATCGTACGTTTCCAAATTCACATACGCACGCACAAATGCTTCCTGCGCAATATCTTCTGCCTCTGCCGAGTTATTCAGCATGCGGTAACATACTTGATACAGCCGATGCTGAAAATGAATGACAATCTCTTCAAAGGCTTCCTGATTGCCACCCAGCACTTCTTTTACACGCTTTGTAATCAATTCATCCAATAGGCTTCACCCTCCGCTCTATGCGGCTGTCCCTTTATATACGTTACAGGCTTCATTTGGTTTCACTTTTTCTTTTCTTTTTATGTCCACTACTACAATATCATTTTTCGGTCGGTTGGTGATAGGAAAATCTCCACAAAAAAATGGCCGAAACCAATAAGCTTCAGCCACTCCTGTAATCATAATAATTTTTCACCGAATAATGAACCCATCAATCCCACTGCCACATCTGCTGTTTTATTATATTTGTCGAGGATTGGATTTACTTCAACAAATTCGGCAGAAGTAATTACACCCGCGTCTTCGAGCAGCTCCATCGCCAAGTGACTTTCCCGATAGGTGATACCGCCCGGCACCGGTGTACCAACTCCAGGAGCATAAAGAGGATCGAGCCCGTCTAAATCTAATGAAAGGTGGACACCGTCTACCTGTCGTGATGCCAAGTAGTCCAGCGTTTGCTGTATCACCGCGGTCATGCCATATCGATCAATCTCATGCATTGTGAAAACTTTTACGCCTTTTTCTTTGATCAGCTTTCGTTCGCCCGGATCTAAAGCTCGTGCTCCGATAATAACAATGTTCCGAGGATCAACCTTTGCACCCTCATGATGTACATTGACTAAATTTTCATGGCCAAGTCCTATACTGACAGCCAGCGGCATCCCGTGGATATTGCCGGAAGGGGATGTTTCACTTGTGTTCATATCTGCATGCGCATCATACCAAATAACTCCTAAATTCTGATAGTGTGCAGCTAAACCGGCAAGCGTCCCAATCGCTATACTGTGATCTCCGCCCAGAACCAGAGGGAACCTTTTTTCTTTTACAATGCGCGAAACAGCTGTGGCCAGTTCTTCCGTCGCTGCCGTGACTTCCTGTAAATTCTTCAGACTGGAATCAAAACAATGATTTTCCTGAACTGCGGAAATCGCGATATTTCCTTCATCTGTCACCCGGTATCCTAGATCTTTCAGGCGCTCGGCGGCACCCGCATATCGAATAGCGCTCGGACCCATATCTACTCCCCGGCGGCTCTGACCAAAATCCAACGGTACACCGATCATCGAAATATTCAGTTCACGCATCAGCAACTCCTCCTTCAGCTGTCTCTCATCCGGCTCTCCCGTGTCTCTTTCGCTTCTAATAACATAGTCGGCCGTCCAAAATAATACCCCTGTCCTTCTCTGCATCCCAGACGGTACAGCATATCTGACTGTTCCTGTAATTCGATGCCTTCTGCTACGACATTTAACCCCGCTGTATCGGCAAGGGTGACAATCGCCTTAACGATTGCCTGACTGTTTTCATTTTCTAAAATATCCCGCACAAACGCCATATCGATTTTCAATGTATCGGCAGGCAGCTCTTTAATATAACTGAACGTGCTGTACCCTGTCCCAAAGTCATCGATTGCAATGGTAATACCGGCACTCCGAAGCTTTTGTATGGAATCTTTCATTCCTTCCATATCCATAAAAGAACTTTCCGTCAACTCCAGCTCTAGCATTTCAGCAGGTACACCGAATTCCTCCATGATCTGAAACACCGAATCTACAAAGCCATCTTCCTTCATTTGAACAGTCGAAACGTTAACCGCAAACTTGCAAAAAGAATTTTCAGCAAGCTCTTCTGCCGCACGTCTGCAAACTTCTCGTAAAATCCATTCGCCAAGCGGAACAATGATTTTAGTTTCTTCTGCAAGAGGAATAAATTTCATTGGCGGTATAATTCCTAGATCCGGATGTTTCCATCGGACCAGAGCTTCTACTCCCGCGAGTTCACCTGTGCTTAAAATTACTTTAGGCTGATATTCCAAATAAAAATGCTGCTGCTGAACACTTTTCCGTAATTCATTTTCCAATAATATTCGCTCTAACGACATTTTAGAAGTACCATGCTGATACATCTCACTGTCTCCGCCGCCCCGCATTTTCACTTTACCAAGGGCCAATGTGGCTTTGGTGACCATTTCAGAAGGCTGATTCGCATGCTCGGGATACATGGAAATACCGCAGCTGATCGACAGCGTGTAAGATTGCCGGCCGACTTGAATCGGTTTTTCCAAATATAAACGGATATCTTCTGCATAATTGTAAATATCAGTTTCTTCCGTTAATCCTGTAACGATGAATGCAAACTCATCTCCCGCAATTCGAGCCAGCAAACTTTCCGGACCCGTTTTTTTCTTCAGGCGCTCGCCAACCATCGCCAGCAAGTAGTCCCCCGCTTCATGCCCCAACAAATCATTGGCATAGCGCAACCTGTCAATATTGATGTGAACGAGCGCAAAGACTTGGTTTCGGGTACGCGCCCGCTCAAATGCCAGCGCCAATTGCTCGCGGAAAGAGTTGCGGTTCATCAGCGAAGTCAGCTGATCATTGTAAACCAAATAACGAATCTTTTCTTCTGACTTCACCCGTTCTGTTACATCCCGCATAACAATCAGCAACTGATCCTCGTAATCTACCGAACCATGCACTTCGTTCAGCTTAGCCTCCATTATATGGATGCCGCCCTTCACGTCGAGCAATGAAAATTCTAAACTGATCGTATCGCCATTATACTCGCGAAACTGAGACACTTTTTTCTCGGCTTTCTGACGGTCTTTCTTATAAATAAGAGAAAATAATGAACCTTCATACAGACTGTCCAGAGAATATCCCAGCAACTTTCCAAATGAAGGAGATACGTATTTGAGTTTCCCATCGCGATCAATAACCGAAATGAAGTCGGAGGCGTTTGTCGTAATGATTTCATAGAGTTCTGCACTTTTACGTATTTCTTCTTCCATTAACTTTCTAGCTGTAATATCGTATCGGATAGATATATACTGATAGGGTTTTCCTTTATTATTTAAAAACGGAACTATAGTTGTATCTACCCAATAAAATGAGCCGTCTTTTTTCCGGTTTCGTATGTCACCGCGCCAAGTCTTTCCGCTTCCAATTGTGGACCACATATCTTTAAAGAAAGAAGAGTCATGATAGCCTGAATTGACAATACGCTGATTAGCGCCAATCAAATCATCCAAAGAATACTGGGAAAGCTTTTCAAAATGTTCATTTGCATATCGGATTGTACCTTGGGAATCAGTAATAGAAACAATTGCTGCCTGCTCTAAAGTATAAGCAATATCCCCAAGGGTTTTTTGTATACCTAATTCACTATCTGGGTCGGCGAACTTTTCCATTCCTTTTAAAAAACGCTGCATATCTATATCACAATCCCTATATTTGTATATTTTCTTTTCCATCTGCAAGAGAAAATACCTATGCGTAATATTATTTATTATACACCATTATCCATTCTCTTCTAGATGTTAAACTAAATTAAATCACAAAAAAACCCTTCATTATTGTAAAATAATAAGGATTCGTCATATTTCTTTTTAATTGTAATATAAGCACTATATCGAAAGGTAAAATGGCTGGGGTAGCTGGATTCGAACCAACGAGTGACGGAGTCAAAGTCCGTTGCCTTACCGCTTGGCTATACCCCAACGTGTTGCTTGGTTATGGTTAAAAAGGTAACAAGTAAAACAAACATGGTGGTGGGGGACGGATTCGAACCGCCGAACCCGGAGGGAGCGGATTTACAGTCCGCCGCGTTTAGCCACTTCGCTACCCCACCGTGTTAAAATTTCGATAAGCTTCGCATTACTGCGTCAGCTGCACTCGCTCAGTCAGTCACGTACTTTTAGGTACGCTCCTTCTTTCTCTCGATTGCTTCCTTGTTCTGCTCGCTTCTCCCAATTTTAACGGGATTGCGATAAGCTTCGCATTACTGCGTCGCTTGCACAGGAAGTGCTGACTTCGATGTTGCCACAGGACGTGGCGTTCTTAATCGAAGATCCTTTAAGTCAGTCACGTACTTTAGGTACGCTCCTTCTTTCTCTCGATTGCTTCCTTGTTCTGCTCGCTCGGGCCTACAGGATGTAGGTCATGCATCCGTTACCGCACGACGCGGTGAATTTAGGATGCCTTCCTTACGATAAGCTTCGCTTTAGAATAAGTTGGTGACCCCTACGGGATTCGAACCCGTGATACCGCCGTGAAAGGGCGGTGTCTTAACCGCTTGACCAAGGGGCCAGAATAAGAATGTTCTCATGGAGCTTCCAGCCGGGCTCGAACCGGCGACCTCTTCCTTACCATGGAAGCACTCTACCTGCTGAGCTATGGAAGCATAAAAATGGCTCCGCAGGTAAGATTCGAACTTACGACCGATCGGTTAACAGCCGATTGCTCTACCACTGAGCTACTGCGGAATAGTTAAATTGTTAGTTATTATCTTTGACGACAAAAATCATTGTATCACGCTTACTCAGTATGTGCAACCTTTTTTATATAATACCTCGAACTTTTTTTATTATATAGCTTACTCATCATATGCGTCAAGACTTTTTCATATAATATTTTATCGGAATCCATGTACAGCCTCCGGCGTTTGTAATCATTTTGGAGGAAGTTAATCATGTCTGCACGATTAACTTCCAGACGCAATCACACCGGGGGGTGATTGATACTTTACTGTCATAAGGAGATCAGTATGCTGAAGAAAATCATCCTAATTTCTATGCTTAGTCTATTATTCATTTTGTACCTGCCCAAAATTACCGCACAGCCTTCTTCTTTAACAGCAGTTTTTCGCCTGGCAGAGCATCCTGCAGTTATCGTAAAAGGTGTTCAAGGCTCAGCCGCCACAATTGATATTTCATTTGGTGAGCAGGAAATTGAAGAGCTAGTGGATCAGTTGTCACAGCCATATCCTCTCCTTTTTATAGATAGTGACTGGGCACTGCGTTTCCCTCATATCGTCGAGAAAATCAAGAAACGTTCTATTCCTGTTGCTTTACTGGGGCAGGAAGGCAGCAAATATGAGGAGAATACTTCATTGTTCATACAGCAGCTCGAGCAGTTTGAAGAGGCTTTTAAAGCCCGGCCGCTATGGTTCCGCACAACCGATGAAGTGTTTCCTCAGTCGCTGCTGCAGGCCGTCAATGAAGCAGAAATCAATGCATTGGGCTCAACTGTGCATTGGAGCGGAGGCGACTTGCCTAAAAAGACTGCAGGTGAGATTATTGCTGTGCCTCATCATCGTGAAGAGCGGGTCCGTCTTAAAGATATTGAGCGTTTATTGGCGAGCAGACCATTTCAATCAGTAGAAGATTTACTGTTCCAGCCTTCTGTTAAAACAAAAAAGTTGCCAAAATAAAACCGATGGGAGATGTGAACTCCCATCGGTTTTATTTGGCTTTAGCCGATTTTTGCAGCTTTACTTTCTTTCGTTCACTGCGTCGCTTGTCCAGCTCTGCTTTGTCAATATCCGACTGCCTGTTATATTTCGGCAAAATGAGCAATTGATAAGCATTCACTGCAAGCAGCGGGAATAGAAGGATCGTGACCCATTCATCTCTGTTGCCAGATTGGACCATCAAAGCCGGCAGCCATTCGAGCGTCGTGATGACGATCATAAAGAACAGCGCGGAAATTAGTGCATGTTTCTTTGTCCACTGTGCTTTGAAATAAGCGGTCACTGCGGATACCGCAACCAATGTGAGAAGCAGGAAGATATACAAGAATGTCTGTCCTGTACTTGCCTGTGATAATTTAAAACGGAATACTACCAGGTCAAACAGCACAACCACGATGATCAACATCTGTACCCAGTTCCATAACGTTAAGGTACGGAACATGTTCACACCGAATTGGTGAACTGTCAAATACGCAAAAAAGCCCATTTGTGCCACGACACTCATGGTGAAACCTAAAAAAATCATCCATAGGAACGCGCCGAGAAACTGCCATATTTCGCCTGCCTGTATATATCCAAAAAAGAAGTTCCAACGTACGATTAAGCCGACAATGGCTGTAATCCCACCGCCGATTGCCATAGCGCGCAAGAAAAATTTAACCCAATTTCGTATTGTCACAACACTGTTCCCCTTTTTTTCATGTCCTTAACAGTGTATCAACGATTCTCCAAAAAATCTATTTCATTGAACGAATCATGCATATTCCTTCTGATATTGTGAACAATAAATGAAAATACAAGTGGAAGGTTGATTGGAATGAAAAAAATTGCAGGTCTTCTCCTATTCCTTGTATTCCTGACGGGTTGCAGCGGCGGACAGCAGGCAGGTCCAAGCTATGACGAAATGAAAAAAATGATGACAGACGCGATCCAGACGGAAGACGGAAAAAAAGCGCTGCGTAAGTTAATGACAGATCCGGAGTTCCGTGAGTTGCTAGTGCTAGAACAGCCTGAAGTAAAACAAAGTATCGAAAACGTACTGCTTTCCAAAGAAGGAGAGAATTTTTGGAAAACTGCGTTTGAAGATCCTAAATTTACGGAATCTGTAGCGAAAAGCATGAAAAAGCAGCAGGCCGATATTATGAAAGATTTAATGGGGGATGCATCATTTCAAAAAGAGATGGAGAAGTTTTTCGGTCAGCCCGACATGATGAAGCAAATGGAGAAAGTTATTAACTCGAGCACATTAAAAAAAGAAATGGAGAAAGCAGTGGAAGATACGATTAATAGTCCGCTTATGCAGGCAAAATGGCAGCAGCTCATTATGAAAGCCGGAAAAGGTAGCGAAGCGGAAGGGGAAGATAAAGGCGGCAAGGAAGAGTCCGGCGAAGAAGAGGAAAAAGCAGGCGGTGGGAAATAACTTTCCACTCGCCTGCTATATTATTTACCGCGTTTTTCAATTACTGTATCAGCTACTTGTAAGTAAATTTTTCCGATCGGATGATCTTCTGCATAGACTGACGGCGCAAATTCTGTTTCATTCCAGTCGGGCTGGCCTAATGGAATCTGTCCCAGCAGCTCTGTGCGAAGTTCTTCAGACAAACGTGTACCGCCGCCTTGCCCAAAAACGTACTCTTTCTCACCCGATGATTTTGATTCAAACCATGACATATTCTCTATAACGCCGAGCAGTTCATGATCCGTCTGCAAGGCCATCGCTCCTGCACGCGCCGCGACGAATGCTGCAGTCGGGTGCGGTGTTGTCACGACGATTTCTTTGGAAGCAGGAATCATTTGGTGAATATCAAGTGCAACGTCTCCCGTTCCCGGCGGCAAATCCAGCAATAGATAATCCAGCTCGCCCCATTCAACGTCACGGAAAAATTGATCCAGTACTTTACCCAGCATAGGCCCTCGCCATACAACCGGTGCGTTGTCTTCGACGAAGAAGCCCATGGAAATTACTTTGACACCAAATCTCTCAACCGGCATAATGCGATCTTCTCTAACTTCCGGCATTGCGGTAATCCCCATCATATCAGGAACACTGAAACCGTAAATATCCGCATCAATCAAACCGACTTTTTTACCGCGTCTTGCCAATGCCACTGCCAAGTTTACAGATACAGTCGATTTACCAACGCCGCCTTTTCCAGATGCAATCGAAATAAATTCGATATTGGACAAAGGAGATAGAATATCCTGCGGCTCTGCTTCTGTTACCGTACCGCGAAATTGCTCAAGCACTTCTTTCGGCAGTTCTTCAAAACGTATTCCGACAGAGTCTGCTCCTGCCTCTTTCAAAACGTCCACTACTTTCGATTGAAGCGCTAATTGCTCACCGGTATTCACTTTCGCAATTGCTACTTTGACACTGACATGCTGCTTTTCAGGTTTAATGGTTACGCCGACAATACCATTAGTTTCTGCCAGTGTTTTATGTAAAAACGGATCTTCCAATGCGCCAATCAATTCACGGACCTGTTGTTCATTAATCACATTCGACACTCCTAACTAAATTCATTCACTCCCCTTTATCATACCATATTCCCAATAGTCTCAACTGTCATTTGCTCACTGTTCATCTGCATGCTCATATTTCACGATGCCGTCGACAATGGCAGCCGCCACTTTTTTCTGATAGGCTCGATCTGCCAGTAACTTTCTTTCTTCGGGATTCGATAAAAATCCGGTTTCCACTAAAACAGCAGGTGACGGCACCTTTTTCAGCAAATAAACGCCCGTTATCTTCATGGCTTCCCTGTCCGTATTTTTCAACTGGTTACGCAACTCGCCTTGAATCGAACTTGCCAGCATTTTTCCGGCCGGATTGCCTCCAGGATGATAGAATACCTGGGAACCGCGCCAGCGTTCTTCCGGAATCGCATTTACATGCACACTGATGAACATATCGGGTTCTAACTCCACTGCCATGCTTTCCCGTAATTTCAGATCTGCAAATTTCCGGCTTCTTGTCGAATTAAACGATTCAGACGGTGCATGTTCAGCAATTGCGTCTCCTTCCTTTTCGCGGGTCATTTTGACAGTTGCCCCTTTTCTTTCAAGTAATTTCTTAACTTCGTGTGAAATACTCAGTGTGATGTCTTTTTCTATAATATCTTCCGCCGAAGCTCCTCCATCTTCCCCTCCATGACCCGGATCAATCAGAATACTTACACCACCCAGTTCTGCAGGTGTGAAAAAACCCCGGTCAGACGCCTTTACGCCATACCATACCCCGCCCAATGAAAAAAACAACAGCAACCCTGCCACAAGCCACTTTTTCATCTATACACCGCCTTTTTCTTTCACTATACGCTTGGACAGCCGGTGTTATGTATCGGGTCAATTAAATAAAGCCGCAGGAGCACCATTCTGCTCTTGCGGCTTTACATATTTCACGGGCATGTTCGCATTTTTTATTCTGTCTTACCTTCCCAAGTCAGCATGCCGCCCGCCATATTCGTTACATCAAAGCCTTCATCAGCCATGATTTCCTGTGCTCTTCCGCTTCTGCCGCCTGAACGGCATACGAGGATATAGGGTGTTTCTTGATCAAGATCATGCATTTCGATGGGAAGATTGCCGAGTGCGATATGCGTTGCCCCCGGGATCTTGCCTGCTGCTACTTCATCATCTTCGCGCACATCAATAATATTTAATTCCTTGCCGCTTTCTAATTGTTCTTGCACTTCTTTTGCTGTCAATTGTTTCAAAGCCATGAGCTGTACCCTCCAAAATATCTAATATACCTTCATTCTATCCCGCCTGTTGAACGGTTGTCTATAGATATGAACCTACATCAATTCACTCGGCGTATGTCCTCTGTTTTCCCACAGTCTTGTAGTGTTGGCGATTTCGATGACTGCCGGAATATAACGTTCCGCTTTTTCAACCGGCAGTCCGAGACGGCCAAGGAAGTCAGACAGTTCTTTAGTGAATTCTCCCCCGCTCATCTGCAGATCGAGCACGAGCTGCTCCACTTCTTCCTCGATATTGACCGAAGCATCGAAGTCTTCGCGCATCATCTCTTTCAGACGTTCTTGCTGGGGCGTCTGCTGAAAATAAAACTGATCCATATAGGACAATAATTCATTTTTTTCCGGCACATAAAACGGTTTTCCGGCAGCCGCTTGTTCCAGTGCCTTTTTTTCATTGAAAATATGAAGAACTTCCGCTACAAACGTGTCCCGATAGACATGAACAAATCGTTCTTCCAGCTTTTCCTTTACAGGTGGCTCATTGACGAAGGCGACCAGCGCCTCCAATGAAATCCTGTTCTCCGTATATGTATGATAGATTTCCAGCACTTTTTCGAACGGCGTCACACCATAAAGGTTCGTACAGGCCGCTATATAATCCAGCAGCAAATTTTCGTCTATATCTTTCATTCAGATCACCCCTTTCAAGTAGTAAATCTTCTTTTATCTATCAATTGTAACAAAATTGCCTGCGGAATACAGACAAACCCGCATCTATTTTCAGATGCGGGTTCATTAATTTATTCGCCTGCATGCAACTCTTGGAATTCTACGCTGATCAGCTTGTCTGTTCCCACCGCATATGTCACGTTTACAAGCACGCCGAATTCACGGCTTCCCTCTTTCAGCCACAGTCTGAATTTCTCAACGGCGGCTCCTTTCTCCGATTCACTTCCTATATGCAAGTAGTCCACAACATTCGCCTGAGGATACTTCACCTGCGTCTCCTTAATTGCGAGCCGGGACCATTTTGCATACGTGGGGGCCTCGGATTGTGCAGCAGCTTGGAACGGTACTGAAGCGACAGTAGAAGCACCTGCCAAGATAAGCCCAAAAGCCAAGCATAGATTTCGAATGATGACATACACCTCCTCCCGCTATAGGATGCGTCATTTCTTTTGATTCATTCTAGGTGTCTTCTAGGTGCCTGTGCGCAAAACAATCATGAAAGTTCAAACAATCATGTTTGTTCAAACAATCATGATTGTTTGCTGCACAGGCACCTTTTCTAAAAAAGTTGAAACGAAACGTTCCGCTCTGAAGTCTAATGTATGTCCGGACGAAAGGAGTTCTTATATGTTTCACTCAGACTTATTGAAAAAAGCACAAAAAGGGAATGACCAGGCGTTTCTTGAGCTGATTAATCCTGAAAAAGATAAATTGTACCGAATTGCTTTTACTTATGTGAAAAATGAAAGTGACGCACTTGATGTAGTTCAGGAATCCATTTATAAAGCTTATACTTCTATCAAAAATGTTAAAGAGACTGCCTATTTTTCCACATGGCTGACCAGAATTCTGATTAATACCGCTTTAGATTTCATTAAGAAGAAAAGTAAGGTGGTTCCCATTGAACAGGATTCCCTGGAAAGAGTGGAATCACCACAAAAACCATTTTCCGAAGATAAATTAGATTTATTGGAAGCCATCGAAGAACTAGAGGAGAAATACAAGACTGTGATTGTCTTGCGGTTTTATAAAGATTTAACGGTAAAACAAATAGCCGAGCTTTTGGAGTGTCCAGAAGGTACGGTGAAAACAAATTTGCATCGAGCCATTAATCGATTAAAAATACGTTTTAAGGAGTCGTGTATCAATGAATAATGAAAAGCATGATGTGAAAAAAGCCATCGATCAAATTGACGTGCCGCATGATAAATTAGACCAATCGATAGCAAATGCAATCAAAAAGGGAAAAGTAAACAACATAAAGCAGCGCCGGAGAGTATGGCCTTCCATTACAGCAGCTTCATTCGCGGCCTTTATCTTGCTTAGTTCCGCTTACGTATCACCGACGATGGCAAGAGTGTTATCTTCCGTTCCAGTGCTGGATTCTGTTTTCGAATTTGCAGGCGACAGAGGATTAGTCATCGCCAGCCAAAGAGGATTATCAAATGAGATTGAACAAACTGTCACAGACGAGGGTGTTAGTTTGACCATTAAAGATGTGTATTATGACGGAACACGCCTGTCGATAAGTTATATACAGGAATCTGCTCATCCGAAAGATCATCTAGGTGAATTTCAGCTGAAAGCAGACGGTCAGGTAATCAACTTCTCAGATAGTCGCACAGGCAAACTTTTATCCGAAACACAATTTGCAGGTGTTATGAATATAGCGCCTGTTGAAGAACTTCCTGATTCATTTGAGCTGAGTATGTCATTGAAGGAAGTAGGAAATGTCGCAGGCACATGGGATTTTGAAGTTCCAGTTGTGCTGTCCGACGAAGACGTAAAGACGATTCCAGTCAACAAGAAACTAGTCTATCAGGACACGGAAATGACAGTGAAAGAAGTGAAAATCGGAGCAGCAGGCATTAAACTTTCTGTGTCCGTTACCTCCCCTGATGAAATCGATCCAAACATGGTAGGTGATCATCTGCTGAATCTTAATTTGCTGAGTGATCAAGGAATAGCTCTGACTCAACTGGATGTCTACGGCGCAGGAAACATGGTAAACGGCCAAAACGTGATAAATATGGAATATCGATATGAACCGCTTGAATACGCTTCTGAATCACTCACAGTCAGCCCGTATTTAGTTCCGGTGAATACAGGCCAACCTGTGCGAATTGAACATTCGTTACAATCTGATCAATTGCCACTAACTATCGATCAAGGAGAAATGGGCAAAATTATTGTTCAAGATTTACAATACGAAGATGAAAAAATGCTTCTGTACTTCGAAGTAGACAGTGACTTTACTTACGATGGACATTTCCAGTTCAATACGCTTTGGCTTGAAGATGAAAAAGGCAATAACCTGACGATTACAGGCTATCCAGAGCGTGTGGAAGGCAACACATACGTACAGGAATTCAAAAAGACTTCTAAGGTTGAGCAATTGACCCTGGTATCTTTTGAAATGCCTTATCTGGAAATGCTTAATGAGTTAGAATTGGAGATACCTCTGAAGTAGATTTTTGTAAACCGCCTGAGCGTCATTCAGCTCAGGCTTTTTTCTATCCCTTCATTTATTACCGTTTACAGCAATAACAGAAGGGAAATGGAATACTAAGGAGGGAACACGGATGCCTATGTTTGTTGACAATAAAAAAAACTATGAGGTCAAGATAGGAAAGTATGCGATCTTCTTCAATAAAAATTACCGGTATATTTTCATTATTAATGAATTAATACTCGGTATTATATTTATTGTTGGAAGCATTTTTTTCTTGTTTGAATCGTTAAAAACAGCGGGAATCATACTTTTTATTGTGGGAAGTGTCCAGCTTTTCATACGTCCTGCACTGAAGATTCTCCATGCCACTACACTTCGCAATATAGACAGTATCAAGAGAAATCACGAGGGAATGGATTCATGAGATTAAGCATTCATCATTCAGGTGCCTGTGTGCAAAACAATCATGAAAGTTCAAACAATCATGAAAGTTCAAACAAACGTGATTGTTTGCTGCACAGGCACCTTTTCTAGGCACCTTTTCTAGAAGAGTTAATGTTGATGTTCGTGCACATACCCAGTTTCTTCCACATATATACGGAAATTCTCTAGATCCTGCATGCCAGTTGAAGTACCGTCTAAAGCTTGATTCATACGTTCTAACAGCACTGTCTGCAGCTTTGGATGATAGCCAAAATACTCAGCAATTTCAATTGTCGCATGTGGATAATCTAATTTGAATTGTTCCGCCATTTTATTCATTCGCTTCATTAAAATTCCCGTGAATAAAAAGTACGGCAGCATAATCACTTTTTTTGCACCTAATTCTATACAACGCTCCATTCCATCCTGCACTGTAGGCGTCGTAACCCCTATAAAAGCACATTCAAGGATCGGCACATGTAAGTTTTCTTTTAATAATCTGCTGATTTTATAAAAATCTTCCTTCGCATCTACATCACTGCTTCCTCGTCCTATAAAGAGTATGGCTGTATCCTCATGTTTCTGATTTACATCGAAGCCCACTTCAGTAAGCCTTGTCAGTAATATTTCAATAATCTCTTCATGAATACCAATCGTTTGCCCATACGTAAATCGAATATCCGGAAATTGTTCTCTTGCTTGTTCAATTTCAGCGGGAATATGGAGTTTCGAGTGGCCCGCATGTAATAAAATGATTGGAATCACATGGACTTCTCCTGCACCTTTTTCAATGCACAATTGAATTCCATCTTCAATATTTGGCGATGCAAATTCTAAAAAACACGTTTCTACAAGCAAGGACGAATCGATTTGTCCTCTCATTCGTTCAATAAATTGGCGGACTTCTTCATTTCCTGCCTCCAACCTGCTGCCATGGCCGACAAACAATACTGCTTTTTTCACCGGTCCTCTCGCTTTCCTGTATTTATTAATCCCTTTAAAGCGAGTTTCCCCACGTTTTCGTTCGCCGTGCTCCATGGAATAAATGATCGACTCTTCCTTCACCATTTCATGGACAATTGCCCGTGCCGTTTCTTCTTCTTGCACGGAATACCATGTTCCTTTTGGGTAATCAATGACAACGCATTTATCCTTGCAGCGTCCATTGCAGCGAGTGCGTGATGTGTGAATATGCTCGTCCAGACGATTGGTACGGATTTCATCACGAATTTGTTGCGTTACCTCTTCAGCCCCAGCCCCCATACAAGTATCGCCATTGCATATAAGTAAGTGACGCTGCATCTGCGTTAAATTCCATGTTGTCATAAAATAGATCCTCCCACTCTCTTAGAGTTAATAGGCTTCCGGATAGAAACCTTTTGCTAAAATTTCGACTGCTTCTGCTACACGAACACCTTCAGAAGCTGCCGACAATGGCAATGCAACAAACCTTTCATTTTGTACAGCAGGCGTTTGACTAAGTGCTGGGTCTGACTTAAGGAAATCAATTTTCTGCTCTACTGTAGTTGAACCGTAATCAATTACAACGATTATTTCGGGCTGACGGTCAACAGCATCTTCTTTTGAGACGGTAGCCCAGTTTCCTTCCACATCACCAAAAATGTTGTTCCCGCCCGCCATCGTCACAAGTGTATTCATAAAGTTCTGTGTTGCTGTAAACACGTCTGTTTCTCCACTATCGAATACTAAAACATCCACGGGCTCTTTCACTTCTGGTAATTTAGCGGTGATCTCTTCAATCTCTTGATTCATTTGGCTAATTAGTTCTTCACCGCGTTCTTCTACTCTGAAAATCTTTGCGATATTACGAATATCTGCATAGATATCTTCTAATGTAGGTCCAACGTTAGTAGATGACATTTGTAAATAGCTATCAATGTCTAACTCTTTTAATTCTTCTCGCGTCGCAATTCCTTTTTCATTAAAAGCGCTTGACCAGCCGCCATATAGAAAGTCTGCTTCTGCTTCGATCACTTGCTCTTTCGATGGGTATTGTTCAGCTAATACCGGCACTTTCTCATATGCTTCCTGTAACGGTTCGTAAATTTTATCATCTAAGTAAGCGGTACCGACCATTGAATCTTCCAAACCAAGCGCTAGCATGATTTCCGTTACGTGCTGATTTAATGAAATCGCACGTTTGGGTGCTGCATCGTATTCAATTACAAACCCGTCATTATCGATGACAACTTTTTCAGCCTGCTCTGTTTTCCCATTTTTCGAATCGTCTTTTTCTTCTTTGTCCGCATCTTTACCTGAGCATGCCGCTAATAAAAGCACTGCCGTTAAAAACATGAATGCCCAGATTACCCTTTTTTTCATGTGTCCCCACTTCTCCCTATGTTTTCTGTATAAAAAAATAAATGTAATTTTTGTGTAAACGGATTCTTTGAAATACCAGCTTGTACATGAAATACTTGCTCTATGATCTCCATCGTCAGGACCTGCTCAGGAGTTCCTTTCTTATGAAGAGCTCCCTCTTTCATCACAAGCAATTCATCACAATAGCTGGCCGCTAAATTCAAATCATGCAGCGCTGCTATAATCGTAATCGGCAGTTCCTTCACTAAATCCATCAGCTGGAGCTGGTGCTCGATATCCAAATGATTGGTTGGTTCATCTAAAATCAGGATATTGGCCTGCTGTGCGAGTGCACGGGCGAGCATAACCCGCTTCTTTTCACCGCCGGATAATTGACCGAGTGTCCGATCTTTTAAAAACAGTACGTTGGCAAGCTTCATGCTCTCTTCGGCGATTGCAAAATCTTCTTTGTTGTCTTTCGCCAGCCATTGTTTATACGGTGTCCGTCCCATCATCACTAAATCTTTTACGGTAAAGTCAAAGAGTACAGGAGTTTCTTGACTCACCACGGCCATTTCCTGAGCGATCTTTTTTTGCGTCATATAGTCCATGTCTTTCTCATATAACGTCACGACTCCGCTTGTTTGTTTCAAATAGCGATAGATAATTTTTAACATTGTCGATTTCCCGCTGCCATTAGGGCCAATAATCCCAATAAACTTACCTTTATCCAATGAGAACGAAATATCATGCAATATCTGCTTTTCGGGCACTGAGAATGAAATATTTTTTACTTGTATCACCTTTATTCACCATCCCCAAATGAGTATCGACGGCGTCTAAGCATCCAAATAAAGAAGGGACCTCCGCAAACAGCAGTGATGATCCCGATCGGCATTTCTTCAGGTGCTATCGCAATACGTGCGATCATGTCCGCCCAGACTAAAAAAACCGCACCCATTAATGCACTAACCGGTAGCAGCAGCTTGTAGTTTGAACCTACGATCATTCGCACAAGATGCGGGATAATTAATCCGACAAAACCAATGCTTCCGCTGCTTGCAACCACAACACCCGTTAGCAGCGAGACAACCAGGATAATAAAAATCCGAAAACGATCTAAGTTGATACCAAGTGTAGTAGCCAGTTCTTCACCAAGGAGCAGCCCATTAAGCTGACGATAATTCAATAAAAGCAATATAAAAACTAGAAGGAATATAAAAAACGGTATTCCGATAGTTGTCCACTTCGCACCGGCTAAACTGCCAAGCATCCAGTGCATAACAGCTTGAATACCGCCTTGCTGTTTTGATGTCATAAGCATGAAATTTGTCATCGCCGAAAACACCATAGATATCGCGATTCCTGCCAAAAGCAGACGAATAACAGACGTCCGTCCATTGACCCGCGCTAATAGAAACACAATCACAACAGCGAAAATGGCCCCTAAAAAGGCTGCAAAGGATAAAGCATAGCTCCCTAAAAAACTGAACGCACCAAGTAATATGACCATTGTTGCGCCAACTGATGCCCCGGACGACACCCCTAAAATATAGGGATCTGCAATCGGATTTCTTACTAATGCTTGAATCGCTGCACCACTGATCGCGAGACTTGCACCAACAATTGCTGCCAGTATGACCCTAGGCAAACGAATTTCCCATATAATAACGCTTTGTGCTTTTGAAGCCGCAGCCTCTACTGATAGACCGATTTTCGAAAAGAGTACTTCCCAAATAATGCTCGGCGTTATACCGACAGAGCCCACCATCACCGCAAATGTCATAGAAGCAATCAACGCAGCCAGTAATATCCCTACTAATAATGTAAAACGTAACCTAGTCATGTGAATTCGAAGGCTCCCAACTAATTATTGCAGCGTAGAATGGATGACGGTATACATATTGACCTTTCTCTAGTGTAATGAAAGGCTCAAGGGAAGCTTTTACATGAGCCATTTCAAACTGTGGCGATAAGATCTTTTTACTTTGCGCTTCATATAATTGCTCTATTGTATCGTAACGATAGACACGTTCCAGCTTGATCATTTCACAATCTGCATAAATGCCTAACTGATACAGAATGTTGAGAATGGCAATGTAATCACGACGCGGATATTTAATTTCATAACCGAACTGCTCATCTAAGATTACATAGTGCGGCTGGATTGGACCTGTCGTTAAGCCAATGATCGCACGTTTTTTTGCAAGTACATCCATCTTTTTCAGTGCTGCTTTCATTTCATACATGCGGTAAAAACAGTTCACCCCGATAACGACATCATGCGGCTCAATTTGCGCTTCTTCCCATTTACTATAAACAAACTGAACAGCTGCATCGTGCTCATAATATTGTTTCAAATAAGCAAGCACACTTTCGGAACCATCAACAAGCGTTAAACGATTTACATCTTCACTTAATTGAAATGTATAGTTTCCCCACCCTGGTCCGATTTCGATGCAACTTGCGTTCTTTGGAATATGCTGCTTCATTTTTTTATAGATTTTTTTTGCATAATCATCTGTTTGTTTATATGTTTTCTTCTTCATTGACTGCGCCCAAAAAGCTTCTTCCAGCTCATCATCGACCATGCGTTCCGGCATTTCGCCATGCCAGTCCAACATGCCTTCTTTCCAGAACTTTTCGAAGTCGATTTGTAAAGGGGAACCCTTTATCATTGGATCTTCTCCTTAATGCTTTCTGTAATCTTATTGCTGCATGGGTCCATCTATCAATTCATAAATCTTTTCCATATTCAGATGTTTGCGGACATGATGATCCAGCATTTCATATGCCTGCTCACGTCGTTCATAATCTGAGAGTATCTCATCTGAAACTTCTTCCAGGCCTTTTTCTACACGAATCTTATTGAAATAATCACGTGTAAATATTCGATTCTGAAAAACTCCATGTACATATGTACCAATTGTTTGCTCTGTATAGACGCCGTCTTGTCTGCCGTCGTGCAGTTGGATAAAGCTTTGAACTGGTTGAGTCGCTGTACTGTGCCCCAGACGAATTTCAAAGCCCTTCATTGCTTGACCTGCATAATTTGTCCCTTCGACTTGTACGGTTTGTTGTTCATCAATAAAAACCGTTTCTACCGGCAACAAGCCAAGCATGTCATATTTCCTGCCATTGTCTACTGCCTGTTTGTCTATAATCGTTTCACCAAGCATTTGATAGCCGCCGCAAATCCCGACAATCTTTTTTCCTTTTCGGGATAACTGTGCAATTTCATCCGCCAAACCTGTTTCTTTCAGCCAGATATAATCGTCAATCGTATTCTTCGTTCCAGGCAGAATAATGACATCCGGATTTTTCAAATCTTTTAAGGATGAAACAAATCGCACACCTACGTCAGGCTCTTCAAATAAAGGGTCAAGATCTGTAAAATTAGAAATCAAAGGAAAGCGAATGACCGCCACGTCAATAGCGAATTCCTGATGGTGAGGTTTCTTTAAACGCAGGCTGGATAGAGCCATGGAATCTTCCGCTTCAATTTGCACATCAAAATACGGAATGACGCCAAGTACTTGAATGCCGGTATACTCCTCCAGCCAATCGATCCCGCTGTCGAGCAATTCCCTCATGCCTCTAAATTTATTAATAATGATCCCTTTGACTCGCGCACGCTCTTCATCATCCAGCAGCATCAACGTGCCGACAAGTGATGCAAAAACTCCGCCACGCTCAATATCGGCTACTAAAATAACAGCAGCATCTGTTTCATGAGCCATGCGCATATTGGCGATATCCCGTTTTTTCAAATTAATTTCAGCCGGGCTTCCTGCACCTTCCAGAACGAGTACATCATATTGCGCTTCTAAACGTCGCAGCGACTTTCGCACTTCGGGCATAACTTGCTCAACGAAGTTTTCGCGGTATGACACCGCATCCATGTCTGCAAATGGTTTGCCGTGTAAGATCACTTCTGAGACCATATTCCCTGTTGGTTTCAGTAAAATGGGATTCATGTCGGTCGTAGCATCGATTTTTGCAGCTTCTGCTTGAACGCCTTGCGCCCGGCCGATTTCTCCGCCGTCTTTTGTGATGTAGGAATTGAGTGCCATATTTTGCGATTTAAATGGCGCAATCCGGTATCCGTCGTTCACTAAGATACGACAGAGTGCAGTGCATAAGACACTTTTCCCTACATCTGATGCGGTCCCTTGGATCATAATGGCTTTCATTAAAATTCAAGACCTTTCATCGCCTGGACATCTTGCTCTGTATAATAATGTTTTGTCGCTTCAATTGTTGATACTAAATCGGCTAATGAGAGAAGGGAGGGATGGGCAGAGCGTCCTGTGATGACTAAGTGCATCGTTTTTGGACGGTTCTCAATTGCCTCCAACACTTCTGCTAATGGCAATACATCATCGACAGGAAAACGTGTGATGGCTAATGCATTATTCAGCTCATCCAAAACTAATACATCTGTCGTTTCATCTTGCAATTCTTCTTTTACAGTCTGCCAAGCCTTTGCAAGTGCTTCCCGATGTTCCTCCGGTGTTTTTGTCCAGGTGAAACCGATGCCTAATTGAACGGTTTCAACACCTAGTTTCCGCAGCGCAATCTGCTCACCATATGTACGTTCAGGTGACTTAATAAATTGAAAATATTTCACCTTCATACCACGGCCAATTGCACGCAAAGCCACACCAAGTGAAGCAGTTGTTTTTCCTTTGCCATCACCCGTATATACTAACAACATACCTTGTCGTGCCATTTGCAATTCCCCCTTATAGCCAAGTTGTTTTTTCAGTAAACGGTGTACGTTTTTTCTCGGACTTTTTTTCTTCTGCCGGATATCCTATGCACAGCGTTCCTACTAATTGCTCTTCATCAGTTGCACCGATAAATGTGTGAAGTGCTGTGTCGTGTACTAAACCGACACCGCGTGTGCGCCATACCATGCCTAACCCCAGCTGTTCCGCCATTAGCCACATCGACATGATAGCACCGCTGACTGCAAAGGTATTATCCTTCGTCGCACCTTCATCACCATCCACAATGGCTGATGTCACCACGATGATCAGCGGAGTTTTGGTGATCGCTTCCAACGAACTTTCCACTAAATGCGGTTTTGTTGGAAAGCGTTTTTCTAAGTAATCGAGTGCTACTTGTTCATAACGTTTCAGGCTATCACCTTGCAATATATAAAAATGCCAAGGCTCCCGCATACGGTCGTTTGGTGCATATGTTGCCGCTTCGAGTAACGTCTCGATTTTTTCTCGTTCTACTTCACGCGTTTCAAATTGACGAATCGCACGGCGCTTCTTCATTGCTTCTAACATTTGTTATGCTCCTTTTCTTCAAACCAAGAAATTTGTTCGCGTACACTCACCACATCCCCCACTATAATCATGGATGGGTTCGAGATATGATGCTGTTTAATTTCCTGTGCAATCGTTGCGAGAGTACCTGTAATCGTACGTTGATTTTCAGTTGTGCCCCATTCAATAACCGCCACAGGCGTTGTTTCAATTTTTCCATTTTGAATTAAGCTTTTTGTAATATGCTCAATATTGCCGACACTCATATAAAATGACACGGTATCAATTTGGGCCAGTGCCGCCCAATTTAAAAAGTCTTTCCCTTTTTCTGCACGGCCATGACCTGGAACGATTGCAAAACTTGCAGCATGGTCGCGATGTGTAACCGGGATTCCTGCATAAGCCGGCGCAGCAATTCCTGCCGAAATACCGGGAACAATTTCAAATGGGATGCCTGCTTGCCGTAAAACCGCCGCTTCTTCAGCACCGCGTCCGAAGACAAACGGGTCGCCGCCTTTTAAACGAAGCACCTGCTTGCCAAGACTTGCCTGTTCCACTAATACACGATGAATTTCGTCTTGAATCATTCCATGCTTCCCCGGCTCTTTACCGCAGTAGACCAGTTCTGCTTGCGCTTTTGCATGTGTTAATAATTCAACATTTACTAGACGGTCATATAAAATCACGTCTGCTTGCTGAATACACTCTAATCCTCTAATCGTCAATAACTTCGGGTCACCAGGACCAGCACCTACAATATATACAAATCCACTCACTGTAGTTCTCCTATCCGTTGTTGCAGCCACTCTTCACACTTCTCAGGTTCACCTTGCTCCATCCACTGCAATAGTTTTGGGTTCAGGAGCTCAGCCAGTACTTGTTTTTTCGTTTCTCCGTTACACACTTGCAAGATTTGCTGACGGGCTTCTTTCAAAAAAGTCACATATGACGCGTAATAGTCTCCAAATTGCTCCGACAAATCCTTCTTTACTTTACGTGTTAAACCTGGACTGGCTCCAGATGTTGATACAGTTAAAACAAATTCTCCACGGCGAACGACGGCTGGATTAATGAAATCCACACGTCCTTTTGCATCCGCACGACTGAGTAATTGCCAATGCTGTGTGGCTTCTTCTACTGCATTGTTTACTTCTTCGTCATTTGTCACTGCAAAAACCAATATTGCATCATCCAGGTCGGCTGATTCAAACACTTTATTTTTCCATGATACAAGTCCTTCATTGATATAATTCTGTAATGTCTCCGTCACAGATGGGCTAACTACTGTGATGGACGCTGCAGTTGGAAGTAACGCCTCTGCCTTTTGACGCGCTACATGCCCGCCTCCAACAATGACCACCTTTTTATAATCAATATTCATCATAAGTGGGAAGTAATTCATTGTTCTGCCTCCAAACATGCTTTCAACCAATTTTCCACAAGCCGCGGGTTTGAAGCAAAGTGAAATTGTGTAAAGCCCGCTACAAGATTTTGATGTAAATATCCTTCTTGCTGTGCGCGAAAACGACCTTTACTAAAATAAGCAGGAGTAGTGTGCTCTCCCTCATATTTTGAATAATGAAATTCATGCCCTTTTGCCTGCGTCTCTTCGTCGATCAAGAAATTGCCCGCAACGCCTGTAATTTCCCTATATCCAAGAGCCGCCCGCTTATCTTGCATACGCACACGTCCTGGAATCACTCCAAGCATTGGAAATGATTGCGCCTGACGATCTATTATTTTTTCTGTTAAGTACATATAACCGCCACATTCGGCCACTGTCGGAAGCCCTCGGCTGATCGCGTTTCTAATAGAATCCTTCGTTTTCTCATTTGCCGCTAATTGCTCTGCGAATTCTTCCGGGAAGCCGCCGCCGATATACAGTCCCTGCGCTTCAGCGGGAACTTCTTCATTTTGCAATGGTGAGAAGAAATGTAACGTTGCGCCATGAGCACGCAATAATTCCAAATTCTCTTCATAATAAAAGTTAAAGGCTGCATCCTTGGCTACTGCGATATGAACCTCTTCTTGTTCGGGTTTCCTGTCAAAAATCGACGAGGATACTTTTATTGGTTCTGCTTTAGTAATTTCCATCAGTTGATCAATATCTACAGTTTCTTCAATAGCTGTTGCCAGACTATCAAAATAGGAATCCAAATCACCACGTTCAATGGCTGGCACTAAACCTAAATGACGGCTTGGCATTGAAGGTACAGCATCCTTCAATAAATAGCCGATCACTGGAATTCCACATTCACTTTCAATGGCTGTTTTGACAATTTCAAAATGGTTTTTACTTCCTAACTGGTTTGCTATGACGCCAACAATAGTGGAGTTTTCGTCCAATAGTTGAAAGCCCTTGACGATCGCTGCCACGCTTCTCGCCATGCTGGCTGCATTGACAATTAAAATGACAGGACTTTTTGTAATCTCACTAATATCGGCAGCCGATCCTTCATTTGATAAAGGGGATTTACCATCGTAAAAACCCATCACACCTTCAATGATCGCTACGTCTGTATCTTGACTGGCTCTTGCAACAATGGCACGAATGACATTACGCTCCATCATGAAACTATCAATGTTACGAGAAGGGCGTTTGGTGACAGCTGTATGGTACGCCGGGTCAATATAATCAGGACCGCATTTAAAACCTTGTACAGTTAAACCGCGCTTCATCAGTGCGCGCATGATCGCAATCGTAAACGTCGTTTTTCCGACTCCGCTTCCTGTACCCGCTAGCACAAATCGATTCATTGACCTCGCTCCTCAAAATTAACGCGCGCAATGGAGACCGTCACATTGCCACTTTTCTTTTTCTCCAAGACCCATTCTTCCGCATCTGCATAGCGTAATGCTGCCGGTTCACTCACACCATACGCACCTGTATACTTAAATACTGTTTCTGATGGGTTACGCAGCGGCATTTCATTGAGCTGTTCAGGTGTGTACGTAATAAATGGCCAATTATGTTTGGCAGTCAATGCAAGCAGCCCTTCCTCATCTTTCTTTAGATCAATGGTCGCTACTGCCTTCACGCTTTTTTTACTTAATCGCAACTCCGCTAAGGTTTCGTCTATGACTTGCTCGATTTCTTCGAGTGTTGTCCCGCGATTGCAGCCGATGCCGAGCACGATGGATTTAGGACGATAGATGACTCCATTTTCAAGCAGCACTTCCTCATCGGAATCGATTAAACGATCTGTTATAAGTAAGGTTGCTTGCGGCTGTGCCTGAATTGCTTCTGCAGTCGATGGATAGATTTTCAGGTTCTCTGGCATAGAACGGTCATGCATCCACCAATTCTTTTCCCCAGTTTCCTGTACTATTGCGACATGCTCTTCATTGACAACCGATGCACTGACCGGCAGCAGTTTATCTTCGTTATCCCACACCCAGCCGAATTTAGCTCCAAATAAATCTACAGGAATTGTTTTTTGCACATCAGAAGCTGTTGTCACTACAGGAGTTGCGCCAATTGCTTCCGCAAATTCGTATGTTAATTCATTGGCCCCGCCGATATGGCCGGAAAGCACACTGATCACATATTCACCTTTATCATCCACAACCAGCACCGCGGGATCTGTCATTTTATCCACCATGATCGGAGCAATCATCCGAACAACCGCGCCGAGCGAAATGACACAAATGACTCCTTTATATTGTTGAAACAAAGCAGGCAATAGTAAGCGTACCGTGCCGTCAAATAATTGAATTTGACGGGCTTCTTCATCTCCTCTGGCGAATTTCTTCATATAATACAGATCGGCATACGGGAATTTCTCCATATAGCCTCTTGCATTGGCAACGCCGTGTTTCGTAATGGCAACAAGAGCATAAGGCTTACGTTTATCAACGACAGGAATTTCCCCTTCGCGTAAATTAATCATCCGCCTTCACGCCTTTTCGGAAACCATGAGTAAATGTTTTGTCATACAGCTTGGAGCGATACTCTTTTTCATGGATATTCGGATCCAATGCCCAGCCCGCCAAGATCATCGCATGCTTACGGATCCCATTGACCCGCATTGCTTCATCCAATTCAATCAATGTGGTCTGGACAATTTTTTCATCCGGCCATGTCGCACGCTGCACTACCGCTACAGGCGTATCATCTGCCCACCCTGCTGCTTGCAATTCTTTTACTATTTTCTTTGTTAATGTTGCACTTAAAAACATAGCAATCGTGCAGTGGTGACTTGCGAGCGCCTGCAGCTTTTCGCGCTCTGGCACAGGCGTGCGTCCTTCAGCTCTAGTTAAAATAAGTGTTTGTGTTAAATCAGGGACCGTCAGCTCTGCACCGACTGCTGCTGCAGCTGCAAAAACGGAACTGACACCAGGCACGACTTCATAACCAATATCATGTTGCTTCAGTAACGCCACTTGTTCCATTGTTGCTCCATACATTGCTGGATCCCCTGTATGTAATCGTACAACCGTTTTTCCCGCATTGACCCGTTCTACGATACAATCTACCATTTCCTGCAGATGCATACCTGCCGTACGAATCACTTCTGCCGATTCCTTCGCTTCCTCCACTAACGTTTCGCTCACGAGTGAATCGGTATACATGACGACATCCGCTTGTTGTAATAGCTTCAAACCTTTTACCGTAATTAAATCGGGATCTCCTGGACCTGCACCGATAATCCAAATTTTCTTCCTCATTTGCGCACCACCATACATGACAAGTAATTTAAATCTGCGCCCCGAAGTTCATCCGTCTTCCAAATCACTTCTTCGTCAGATGTAACTTTTGTAACCACATGTGTTTTCTCCAGTAAATTCATTTCTTCCAATAAATCCAGCATCTCATCTAGAACTTTGGATACTTTGATAAAGACGATCGCATCGTGACTGTCAATCACTTGGCGCATTTCCTCCATATCCTCAGTAGCAGGGATCATCGCGACATGGTCGTCTCCTTCAGCCAATGGAATCCCTAAACGATTCGCAGACCCATTGAACGACGAAATGCCAGCAACCGTTTCAATCGGGACTTCCGGGTGCTTCGATTTCATTAATCCCATTAAGTGAATAAATGTGCTGAAGAGCATCGGATCTCCTTCAGTCACAAATGCTACATCTTTTCCTTGTGCTAAATAGCCGTAGATCTCCTCTGCTGACTTTTCCCATGCGGCACGCAATACTTCTTCGTCCTTGGTCATAGGGAACACCAATCCGAGCATCTCTTTTTCGGCTGGATTAATATACACATCCACAATGCGATGGGCATACGATTTGCTGCCTCTTAATTTTTTCGGATACGCAATGACCGGGCATTCTTGCAGTTTACGAAATGCCTTTACAGTAATTAATTCCGGATCCCCTGGTCCAACGCCTAATCCATATAATTTTCCTATTGTCATCATTCTTGTCCTTTCTGTGCTGTCACTATGTAGATAGGATTTAACGGTTCAAAACGCGTTAAATGTAAAATGGGTTTACTCTTTGAGAGCTGTGCCTGCAATATGGATACTTCACAGCCTAACGTTTTTAAATGGCTCATCGCTTCTGCCAGATTCTCTATCGTGGCGATATTCATGACTAGCCGGCCATTTGGCTGTAAGCGTGAAATACAAGTTTGCAGTAAACGCTCCATATTCCCTCCGTTACCTCCAATAAAAATAGCATGGGGGTCCGGGAATTCCTCAAGACGGTCAGGGGCTTTCCCCAACACTGCGACAAAGTCTGTCCGATGTTTCAATTGATTTTCCAAGCAGTTTTCGAGGTCGCCTTCGTTCTTCTCGATGGCATACACTGCTCCTTCACGCGCGATCTTGGCTGCTTCAATCGCAACCGAGCCCGTGCAAGTTCCAATGTCCCACACAATACTGTTTTCTTTAAGCTTCAGCTCTTGCAAACAAAGAGTCCGAATTTCTCTTTTTGTAATGAGCCCTTTATCTGGTTTCCGCTGAAGAAAAGCATCATCCGGAATACCAAGAGAGGCACGTTCAACTGCGCTGCGTTGCTTTAAAATCACAACATTCAAAGAGGAGAATGAGGTTTTTTCCATTTCGTCTAACGACAGAAAGCGGCAGCGTTCATTTTCGCCTTCTAAGTTTTCAGCGACAAAGCCATCGTATTCTGTCATATTGAAGCTTTTTAAATACGCTGCAATGGTTTGCGGCGAGTTCGTTTCATCTGTTAATACAGCTACTTTTTTACGCCCATCTATCTTCTGTGCAAAACCTTTTATAGAACGCCCGTGCAGGCTGACAATATACGCATCTTGCCAACTTTCCTGCATTTTTGAAAAGGCCAGCTGAATTGAACTGGTGTATGGATAGATCTCCAGCGGCAGCTTTTTCGCAAACACACCTCCGAGTCCATAAAACAACGGATCGCCAGACACTAAAATCACGACATTGCGTGTTTCCTCTTGTAATTCCGCTGTTAATGCAGACAATCCACCCTTAATTACTTTCTTCTCTTTTTCAAATGAAGGGAAGAATTGCAGATGGCGCTCCCCGCCTACAAGAACATCACATTCATTGATCCACTCTATATATTGAGGAAGCAATCCTGCCGCGCCATTATCCCCTATACCAATCATTTTCATCCAATTTGTCAATATTCTCAGCCTTTCCTAAACAGTCTCCATTCATGGCATACAATGATGTCGACACTTCGATTTCGGCTTTCATGTGATTCAGTGCATAGTAGCAGCAATTTTTACTAAGCGCTTCAAAGTATGCATCGTTACCTTTAAGTATCTCACCGACTTGTGAAGCTGTGTTCGCTTGTAAAATCTCTTGTTGCACCGCTTCGTCAACGCCTACTCTATCTGCCATTTCCGCTAAAAACTCAAAACTGATCGGCGCGCTTTTTGAATGAACCATCATGACGCCGCGTGCCAGCTTCGAAAACTTCCCCATCATCCCTACCATAGAGACCTTTGGGATTTGCTTGCGTGCAATGTGCTTAAGAGTAAATCCGATAAAATCGCCCATTTCTATAAATGCCTCTTCCGGCAAGTGCGGATATTGCTTTAAAGCAAACTTCTCACTGCGCCCGCCCGTTGTGATAACTAAATGATCACATCCCGCTTCTTTTGCTACACTGATCGCTTGCTCAATACTTGCCATATATGCAGAGCTTGAGAAGGGCACTACAGTTCCGCGAGTACCTAAGATTGAAATGCCCCCAATGATGCCAAGTCGGCCATTCAACGTTTTCTTGGCAATTTCTTCTCCATCTGGCACGGAAATAATTACGTCAATTCCGCGAGTTAATTGATACTGTTCAAGTCCTTCTTGTGCCACACCCATGATCATTTTATAAGGCACCGGGTTAATGGCTGCCCGACCAACAGGGACAGGCAGCCCTGCTTTTGTTACCCGGCCTACTCCAATCCCGCCATCCAAATGAATGCCTTCTTCATTCGAATAGTAAACGGTACTTTGAATCCGCGCTTTGTGTGTTGCATCGGGGTCATCTCCGGCATCTTTGATCGTTTCACACATGACTCCGCCATCCACTAGTTCGAATGATGTTACTTTAAAGGTAGCGTACTTGCCGACCGGCAAATAAATGGTGACTTCTTCCGGCACTGTTCCCGTCACCAGTCCTTGCAATGCTGCCTTTGTCATAGCTGTGGCGCAAGATCCTGTTGTATAGCCATGACGCATTTGTGAGGGATCTTTTTTAGTTCGTTTGCTTGGCTCGCTCATCTGCCATAATCGAGATGGCATTCAGCGCAGCTACGGTTACTGTACTGCCACCCTTTCTCCCTACATTAGTAATAAACGGAATTCCTTCAAGAATAGCTAATTCTTCTTTAGATTCTGCTGCCGAAACAAAACCAACCGGCATTCCAATAATCAAGTCTGGTTTGGCGACGCCATCTTTAATTAAACGAATTAACTCCAGCAACGCAGTCGGCGCATTACCGATAGCATAAATCCCGCCTTCATGTAAACGTGTTGCTTTTTGCATCGAAATAATTGCGCGTGTCGTCCCTTGAGCTTTCGCTTCTTTTGCGACATCCTCATCTGCGATATAACAATGTAAGTCGCTGTTATGCTTTTGAAAACGTTTACGACCCGATCCACTCTCAATCATTTGCACATCCACCACAACATGACGGCCTGCCAAAATCGACTCGATTCCGGCTTCCAGTGCATCAGGCGTGAAAATCATACTGCGTCCCAACTCAAAATCCGCTGACGCGTGGATTACGCGGCGAACAACCATCCATTGCTCATCTGTAAATGGATGCTCCCCCATCTCTTCTTTAATGATGCCGAAACTGTGATCGTAAATTTTATCTGGATCTACAGTAAGCGGTGTGAATTTCGTATTAAAGTTCATGTTTGGACTTTTCAAGAATAAAACCTCCTAATAGTTGAGTAACTTTTTCAAACGAAGTACAAAAGTTTTCATATCGAAGCTTTGGCCGTTTAATTAAAACAACAGGAATCTCCAGGTCCAGAGCAGCTGTGATCTTTTCATCCACAGATCCTACTTTGCCGCTTTCTTTTGTGATCATCAATGTAACGTCATATTGCTCACATAAAGATTTATTCAGCGACTCTGAAAATGGACCTTGGATTGCAATAATGTCTTTTTGTTTAATCCCCAACTTATCGCATTTTTCCATATTCCCTATATTCGGCAGCATTCTGCAAATCAGCCGGATTTCGTCTCGTAATAAGTATTCGGCAAATACTTCCAGCGTTTTGCTGCCCGTTGTCAACATGATTGTTCCTTTATGCGACTGGGCTAGTTTGGCCGCGTCTTCATACGTCTCCACCTCTGTGATCAGCGGTGATACAAACTCTTCCTTTGGCCGCTCATAACGAATATATGGAATCCCGCATACTTTCGCCGCTTCCATTGCAGTTTTCGATGCCTCTTCTGCATAAGGATGACTTGCATCGACTACACAAGTCATTTCATGTTTCTGGATGACCGCTATCATGTCATCAATTGATAATCTGCCCACCAGATACGGGATATCATTTGCTTTTAGACTCTCGGCTGCAGAATCAGTGACTACCGTAGCTATTAAAGAATAGTCCAGATTCTGCAGATGAATGGCCAAAGCTCTAGCATCGCTAGTGCCTGCTAAAAATAAAATCATAGTTATCCTCCTAATCCCCGCAAGGTGCCGGCTCTACTTCAATTTTGCAGCTCATGTCATGATACTCGTAATTCAGCACTTTTTTGACACGCTTGAAATATTTGAAGAAGCGCTCGTTGGGATGTGCATTCTGTTCATATTCTTCAATAATCTTCGTCACCAGCGGGATTAAGTCATCCGGTTCAATTCCTTCCACTATCGGCTGAGCAGCATGAGCCGTACGGCCAACGGGCTTCGCGCCGATGAACAGATCGAATTTCTTCTTCCGGTAGACGATTCCAATATCATCAAAAACAGGACGATAGCATGCCATTCCACAACCATTGAACCCAACATGCAGCTGCTTCGGAAGCTTCATTCCTGCAAATTTCGCTGCGATTTCTTCCGCATATGGAATGGAGTCTGCCTTTTCCCCGTAACAGAAATCACAGGCTTTCACTTTTAAGACTTCTCCTGCCGGCAAGACCGTCAAATGAATCTGCTCCAGCTGCTCAACAATCGCTCCCGGATTATCTGTCGTAACCTTTACTAGAAATTGATGGTCAGGAGTATATTCTAAAGTGCCTTTTTCACCAACGACTTCTGCCAATACACGCATTTGCTCCGCTGTGATCATTTTATTGGCAACGCCGGGTGAAACAGCAAATTCAAATATATCTTCGATCGGCTGACGTACCAGGAAAGGATTTTCCACTTCCTCTTTCGTTACCATAGACAATGCTTTTAAAGCCATATCCAATGACTGGACCTTTTGTTCTTGCTCTTTCTCCTGCTGTGGCACATATGCCTGCTTTGGCGCGGGTGCCTGCTCTGGTGCTTTACTTACGATTTGCTCATGCCCTGACTGAGCCTCTCCCGTTTCCTGATCAAGCGCCCACGGTTCCGCTTCTTTCTTCAAACGCTGATGCGGTTTTAAACTTTGTTTACCTTCACCCAGCGTATATTTCCGTTGATAGCCCCGCGGGGTAATGATTTTATTATCATAGAAGAATGTAGAGGAATTCCCGATCACGACGGTCGTCAGCATTCCGATATCATATTCCAGCATCTCCGCCAATGTGGTCAGGACAATATTTTGATTTTCACGATACGCACTTTTCACTAGTCCAACCGGTGTATCGGGAGAGCGATATTTCAATAAAATCCTCTGTGCTTCAACAATTTGACGTGTCCGGCGTCCACTTTTCGGATTATATAGAGCGACTACAAAATCCGCCATACCCGCTGCTTCGATACGCTTTTCAATAACAGTCCATGGCGTTAGATGGTCACTTAAACTGATCGTACAGGCGTCATGCATGACAGGGGCGCCCAGCAGACTCGCACATGAGTTAATTGCTGAAATACCCGGGACGATCTCTACCGCAATTCCTTCTTCTTCCGTCCAGCCTTGTTCAATCAGCACTTCATATACTAATCCGGCCATACCATAGGCACCTGAATCGCCGCTTGAGATGACTGAGACAATACCGCCTGCCTCCGCTTTCTTCACAGCATCTTGAGCACGTGACACTTCTTCCGTCATGCCTGTACTGACAATGGATTTTGCTGTTACCAAATGTTTAATTAACTCTACGTAAGTTTTGTAGCCAATAATATAAGTACTTTCCTGCAATGCCTCTAATGCTCGTCCTGTAATATGTTCAGTTGCTCCAGGGCCGAACCCAACAACGAAAATTTTTCCCTTTTTCATGGTTTACCTCCAAATCAATTATGTCTCGGTGAAATTCCTTCTTGTCTTCGAACTGAGAAAAATCAATTCATTCCTTTTACCATCAGTTACATCTACCGGAGACATTATCTTTGTTCAGCGGGCTTTTGAATACACGCTGAGCAGGATATAAAATTGCATTTACCTTACCACCTAAAAGTGGGAGTTTTCTTCTACTGAATAAAAATGAAAAAATGCCTACACTCCTTTTCAAAGGAATGTAGGCATGTGAAAGTATAATGTGAAAAATCATACTGAAACATAGAACAATTAATGTTATTGTCCCGCCTATACTTCTCCCTCCGAAAAGTAAGTGTCGTTTAAATAAGCAGGTTTCCTGACTTAAGCTTCATTTTACTCTTACACCTTCCCGATTTCTCAGTGGTATTGTAATTTCATCAGCTTTTACAGTAGCGGGGGCTGTACCAGACTTTCACTAGTTTCCCTTTTAACTCACAAATGTGAGCACTCATTTAAATAATTTATTTAATTTTCATAAATATAACATACAATCTACTAGTCTACAACCAACCATCTTGTCTCATGTGGAGTTTCTTTCATTAAATAGGATTGCAATGCTTAGGATACTTATGATAAATGATAAGTGCAAACATGCCAGCAGAGCAGAGATACACACAGTTTCCTTTTTCACTTATTGGAATATAGGTAACAAGTCAAGCATATTTATACAATTCGCAAACTGTTCACTTATATACTTTACAAGGTTGTGAACTCTCCATATAGGCATTAAGCTATGGGTTAAAATATTCAGGGGAGGTCATTAATTATGAAGGAAAACAAAGCAATCGTAATACAAGAAAACCCTATTTCACAGTTTTTATTCAACGATTCTCGCTCTGGACTTATTTGGTTGGTTATTCGGGTGTATGTAGGGTTTTCCTGGCTGAAAGCGGGTTGGGGGAAAGCCACAAGCGATGCCTGGACTGGAGAAAATGCCGGTGCCGCTGTTAGCGGATTCGTCAGCGGGGCTCTTGAAAAGTCGACAGAAGGCGGAGATGTCACCGGCTGGTATGCATCTTTCCTAGAAAACATCGTCTTGCCGAATGCCAAGGTATTTGGCTTCTTAGTCGCGTATGGAGAAATCCTCGTTGCTCTCGGTTTAATCTTTGGACTATTGACAGGGATTGCCGCTTTCTTTGGCGCGTTCATGAATGTCAGTTTTCTTTTTGCAGGCACGCTGAGCATAAATCCCGTGTTGTTCATTCTCTCCACTTGGCTTGTGCTGGCATGGAAAGTCGCAGGCTGGTACGGTCTAGATCGCTGGGCATTGCCTATGCTTGGTACGCCTTGGATGAAGAAAGATCATACTTGACTTGAAGGAGAGTCCAGCAGTCGCACAACAGCGATG